>JAPKYG010000088.1 GCA_026394435.1 Methanobacteriota archaeon
CATTTTTCGTCCCACCAAACGACAAGACATCCACACCGACCTTCCCGCATATCTCATTTAAATCGACCTTCAAAAACGCTGCAGCGTTACACAACCGGGCACCATCCATGTGAAGCAGCATGTCATTTGCATGAGCAAAATCAGCAAGTTTTTGTATCTCCTTTGGACGATACGCGGTCCCCCGCTCTGTCGCCTGCGTCAGAGAGATAACATGTGGTTGAGCCATATGCGGATCACCAACACCTATGACATATGACTGGATCAGATCAACGGTGAGTTTCCCATCGTTCGTGGGAATGTTCACCAGCTTGCATCCGATAAAATTCTCAGGGCCACAACATTCATGGACTGTCAGATGAGCACTTTCCGCACAAAAAATAGAATGAAACGAATCAGTGACATTTTTTAATCCAAGGATATTCGCCGCGGTCCCATTATACACAAAAAACACTGTAGTCTGTTTTCCAAAAATCTTCTTCAATTGGTCAACAGCACGCTTGGTATAGTCATCTAACCCGTATGCAATCGCATACCCTTCATTAACGTCTCTCAGAGATTTGAGAATATCAGGATGTACACCGGAATGATTATCACTTCCAAAACCTGCAAACGATGACATACATGCATCAAGCAGCAATTGTTATAAAAAATCTTCTACAGCAGAACTACAATGATTTATCGTCATAAAAACATCTGTTACTTATTTTATTGGAGTATTATGTTACTGAAAAAAATTGATTAACAATACGTGTTCGAATGTGCGTACGAAGGTGTTTGATTCACCGTGCTTTTCTTAGTTTGAAGACGACATTGAAGTATTGTCTTCAGACGCAGGGGAATTCTCAGGTTTTTCTGGTGCCTTGGATTTTTCTTCACTTTTCGTCTTTGATGCCTGTATTGAGACCATTTGCGCAAGCCAGGTGTTGAACAGATTCCCGCTTGTTCCTTCACCAGTCACTAGGAAATCCGGGGTTATCCGTATTTTACCTTCTGAGACTTTTTCCATCAACTGGATTGCCGCAAGATTTCCTCTCCCGATTACCTCCGCCTGAGCGTTGTATGCCTTTGCGACTGCTTTTCCAACCATCTCCTTCTGATACGACTCCCCGTCTGCCTTTGTCTTGGTTGCATCACGGATACCTTCTGCTTCTCGACGTGCCGATTGGGCTTTATCGGTCGCGATATCTATAGAAAGCTTTGCGGCTATCACTTCGGGCTGTTTATCAGCTCTGGCTTTCTTCTCCTGCACAGCGATCCGTTGCTCCTCAGCGTTCGCCTGCTGTTTATACTGTTCTTGTTGCTGGACCGCTATTTCTTTCTCTGTTTGGGTCCTGAGTAAATTCTGGTCAAGCGCGATATATGCAATGAGAAGGTTCTGAGCCTCAACGTGATATCTTTCAAATTCCTCACGCGCTTTCAACAACGCCTCATGTTGCAGCTTGGAACGCTCCTGGACAAACTCAATTGCTTTCTTCTCCCCAGCATTGTTTCGGAACGACGAATCGATCAGTGGGTGAACTATTTGTTCAATGAGGTTTGCCACTGAACCGAATCGAGCGATCACAAATGGTGCGTTCTGCGGTTCAATACGGATGATCATTCGTACATCAACATCAAGTTGGAATCCGTCTTTTGAGGTCACTCGAAGCTGGCTGAACTTGAAGAACTCTTTGGCTTTTTCACTATCCACATCCTCACTGGTCGGTCTCTTTGCTGCCAGCCCCATCACAACATTCTTCATCGTCCCCTCGATGCGATGCTCTGCTCGAAGCTCAGCTCCAGCTGCCCAGTCAATGGTAACCGCACTGGTCGGCACCGGATACATGGTGAACGCTAAGGGATTCAGGTTATACTTACCTGGGGCAATCGGGTTTTTCCAAATGCCACGTTGGTTCTTATCCGTTGTCAGAACAACCTCATCTCGTTCATGGATCGGCTGCTCAAACCCAGGTTCTCGTGGAACCTTCCCAGGGAGTCTCAATCGCTCTTCAGAACCAAGCTCCGCTCCGATGTTTGATCGTAGTACTGCGACATACCCTGGCGGGACTTCAGCGATATCAGAGATTTTTATATTAAAAAGAAGCGGGTTCACATAATATTCACCTGGTTGGAGCGTGTCAAGCTGGGGGCCTCGCGATCCCCCACTGTTAATGAACGCCTGCCCGTTTTGGAAGAAATTATGAATCGGTTTAGTTTCATCATCGCTTGGTTTTGGGGCAATGATAAAGCCTGGTGGTAGGGGGATACCATCCTGTGCAACGACTACACCAATTTTCTCTTCATCAATTGCTATCGCTGGTTGTTTTGTAACATTGAACACTTTCAGGTTGATACGATATCTACCAGGCCGAAGGATCTCCACTTGTGGCCCTTTCTTCCCGCCGTTTTCAAGGAAGTTCTTCGCATCCTGATACGAGTTGCACTCCACTGCATCCGCAAGTAAACGTCCAACGGGAAGCGGATCACCATCAATGGATTCAACAATGCCAATTTCCCCTGGTTTGATCTCTACAACCGGTGCTTTCTCAATCTTCCAGGTGATCGGATTTCTCCAGAGTAATCGAGGCATTACGATATCTGCCTGGACACCGATTTCTCCTGCTCGTGAGATGATGCGCCCTTGTGGTAATTTTCTCCCAAACATTTTCTTGGTAAGTATCCCAACCTCGTCATCATGGATGAGTGCCAATCCCTTTACAATGAAAATAAACAACAGGATTGCTACGAATATCAGCACAATTATTTCTTCTATCATGACAATGCCTCCTCACGTATTGTTACGTTATAGTTTCTTTTTCCTTTTATGCCTTTCTATTGACTTAAAAAAAGTTGAAAACAAGTGGGAAAATAGAGTTGTTACCATCATATCTAAAAATTAAAAAAAATAAAAAAAGATTTTGTAAAATAAATGAACCTAAGAATTTTTCATTCTTTTACTAAAATCTCTTTGGTCTGTGTTTTTGATAGCAGTCCCTACAGTACACAGGTTTTGAACCATCCGGTTTAAAAGGAACTTCACATTCTTTCCCACAATCTGCACAGGTCGCCTTGTGCATTTCTCGTGGTGCGCCCCCAAAACGACTACCGCCACTACTTTCTCTATACATTTTTTATACATCCTTTTTTTAGGCTTGTATTATACATTCAGTATTTAAAATTATACATTGATTAATCTGAAGAGAACTTATGATTGGAAACAGGCTGCAGTGAAATATTAAAATAAACCAAAATGATTTTTCGATGATAAGCAGCCCTGAGCGGGGTCGAACCGCTGACGCTGGCTCCAAAGGCCGGCATGTTACCGCTACACCACAGGGCCATGTGTTCATACTGGGAATCTTTTATTTTATTTAAGAGTATGCTTTGTACACGTTGGGGCTACATCTTTATTTCTTCTGCGCTGTTTTCTGGATTTTCGCCCAGGCGTCACGCAGTTCAACAGTTCTGTTCAGAACAAGCTTGTTCTGAGTTGCCTCTGGATCAACGCAGAAGTACCCCAGGCGTTCAAATTGAAATCGATCAAACGGCTTAAGGGTACTCACCGCAGGTTCTACTCTGCATTCATGAAGGACGTCGAGAGAATGAGGGTTGAGAAATTCTTTGAAATCCGCTTCTTTCTGCCCAGCAGGGTCAACAACAGTAAAAAGCCTGTCGTACAATCGTACCTCGGCAGAGATGGCATGCGGATCTGACACCCAGTGAATCGTTGATTTCACTTTTCTCCCATCGGGGGCATATCCGCCTTTGGTGGCGGGATCATAGGTACAATACAGCTCAACTATTTTCCCATCTTTTTTCACAACCTTGCTGCATTTAATGAAATAAGCGTATCTGAGTCGTACCTCACGATCTGGTGCAAGCCGGTAGAAATCCTTTGGTGGGTTTTCCATGAAATCATCCTGTTCAATAAAAAGAGTCTTGGAAAACGGTATCCGACGTTTCCCGAGCGCAGGGTCTTCAGGGTTGTTGACCGCTTCAAGCTCCTCCTTTTGATGATCCGGGTAGTTCTCAAGCACTACTTTGAGTGGACGCAGAACCCCCATAAATCGTGCGGAGGTTTTATTCAGGTCGTCTCGGACATTATGCTCAAGGAATTCAAAATCAACCATGCTGTTGACTTTCGCAACACCAATACGTTTACAGAAATTCCGGATCGAAGATGGTGAGTACCCGCGACGACGCATCCCGCTAATGGTTGGTAACCTGGGATCATCCCAACCAGCAACATACTTCCCTTCGACCAACTGAAGGAGCAAGCGTTTACTCATGACCGTATAGCTGAGGTTCAAGCGGGCGAACTCAATTTGCTGCGGATGATATACCGCAAGTGCATCAAGGAACCAATCATACAGCGGCCGATGGTTCTCAAACTCAAGGGTACAAATGGAATGGGTGATGCCTTCAACGGAGTCTTCCAGGCCATGCGCCCAGTCGTACATCGGGTAGATGCACCAGGTATCACCGGTACGATGATGGTTCGCATGCAAGATCCTGTACATCACCGGGTCACGCATGTTCAGATTTGGATGCGCCATGTCAATCTTGGCGCGCAGGACTTTTTGGCCATTAGGAAATTCACCTGCTTTCATCCGCTGTAACAGATCTAGATTCTCCTCAACAGATCGATCACGATACGGGCTGTTTCTCCCTGGTTTGGTAAGAGTCCCTCTGTATTCCGTGATTTTATCGGCAGTAAAATCATCCACGTATGCTTTCCCTGCTTTGACTAATTGTACTGCATACTCGTACATCTTTTCAAAATAATCTGAGGCAAAGAACAATCGGTTCTCCCAGTCAAAACCAAGCCATTTCACATTCTCTATGATTGACTGAACGTATTCCTCTTCTTCTTTGGTAGGATTCGTATCATCGAACCGAAGGTTGCAGAGGCCTTGGTAGTCTTCTGCGATCCCGAAGTTTAGACAGATTGATTTCGCATGACCGATGTGCAGGTACCCGTTTGGTTCTGGGGGAAACCTGGTATGAACACGGTCTTTATACTTCTTGGTTCTCACGTCTTCATCGATGATTTCTCGAATGAAATCCTTGGTGATAGGTTCTGTTGATTCCATGTTCCTCACTCTCCTATGACAGCCCCGACCAGATTCGAACTGGTGTCTAGAGATCCAGAGTCTCTTGTGCTAACCGCTGCACTACGGGGCCAATAGCCAGTTTTGTTGAGACCAGAAGAGAAAACGTTTCATATATAACTTTTCATGCGGTCAACATTTCTGAATGATGAAACGATGAAATGTTTTTTTCTTTGTCTTCCTTTTTCTTTATCCATATACTCCTAAAAAAATGGTTTGAAAAAAGAAAAACAAGGGAATCAATCAGGAGACTTCCACGAGGAATATCATTACAGACGATTTCGCTACCAGTATTCCATTGCATCGCGTTTTTCCGGATTGGATAACAACGAACAACGCAAGAGATGACGTTACGTGATTCCTTGTAATCTGCTCCCATGGTATAGTAAAACCTACAGAAGGATATGCCACAGAGGTAGGAGAGGGAACAGAAGACATAGCTATTTCTTAATCCAAGGAGGTATCTGAATGGGGAAGAGGTGAAGGAGCATGGAGAATATGTTTTGAGAGCGACAACTCATACGAACCAGTGTAACTGACTTGCACGTCTTTTATGATTGATCCAAAAGACACCAGAAATACTCGTATTATTTTGGGAAGTATAGTATTTCCTGGTTCTGCAAGTCATGCTGTCGCCTCGGGAAGTTCGATAAGGAGGCTTACCCCATGGTCCTTCACTAATGGTGCTGTTACTTTTACTGAATCGTGAATTTCGAATGTTGTTTCGGTTGCGTGTGCATGGAGGAGCACACCTGCATTACTCATTACGAACAACCCTGTGATTATTCCGACAAGTTGGTACTTCATCTCAACCCCTAAATAAAGGAATTTCTTCCAGTAATAATATGATGAATTCGATATTTATTAAACTAATCGTGTAAAATTATACCAAACCGAAAAAATATTGAGATAAAATGTTAACTTCGTACAAAAAAATACTTATTGTCGATTGCAAAGGTTCAAGGAAATTACGATATCGCAGCATTCTTCCTTGTAAAAAACCTCCTAGAGCTCTTTACCATATGGCAAAACACATTTAAAAAAAATTTAGACAAAAAGAAAAAAGGGAGAGAAACTAGTTACGTGATTTCCAGGTGAACCACGAATTGCTGACAGGTATCCTTCTCACCAAACGGTCGTGTACATTCTAAATGAAGCGTGGTACTTCCTGTTTGTGTCGCAGTAAACACCCAGGTGTCTTTCCCAAAATCACCGAGCATCCCTGAGCTGCCCCAATTGAACTGGTCGGTTTGGAACAGTAGCTTTTCATCGATACGTTTAACCGTCCAGACGTAGCCGCCATCACCATAATCTTGTAACGTGAGATTCACTGTGTCTCCTTTCTTCACAGATACGGTTGTATCGTTCGCATCAGTGTTGATGTATACAGTCGATGGTGTTTGTTTGTTCATGGGTTTTTCTGAGGTGAGGTTCACCCCGATTACGGTCCCTGCTGCTACCGCAACGATAGCCACTAGCCCTATGAGTATCAAGCTTTTTTTTGTTTTCATAGATTATCAAAGACGGTTATGGGTGCTGAGAATATATATAAGGTGAGAAAATGTTCGGGAAACACCAAACAATAGAACACCAAAATCAGGAAGAGATCTTCGGGGAGTAGATAGTTTTTTCAAAACGGTTATCCTCAATTTTTTTGGAGTATCCTTCTTATTTTTTTATTACATAAATAACCCATGGGGCAATCTTGGTTTCATTAATCCATGCATATGGTTCAGTTCCTTTTGCAAGTGGTTTGTAGGTCTGAACTACCTTCAATCCAGCCTGTGCGAAGACTTTTTTATAATCCTCATCGGTCCAGAGTATATCGTAACAGGGTCTTTTATCCAGGATATCTGTCGTAACTATCGGAACGATATCACCGCTTTTTGCACACTTATTCTGCGGGAAATCCTTTGTGGAAAATGATGCCCATTCGTGGGTATATATGTCAGGTGAGCTGACCAGGTTTATTATTTTTCCATCTTGGTTCAAAAGGCTGGCAAGTCCTGAAAAGAGCGCCACCTTTTTTTCCTTTGTTGGGATATTGTCAAAAGTGAATGCAGACAGCACAAGATCGGAGGAATGAACGGTCAACTGGCTGAAGTCGCCATCCTTGATAAGACGATAATCTGTCTTTGGATCAGTCTTTTTTGCTATCTGTATCATCTTTTCTGAAATATCAATTCCGATGGTAGAAAATCCAAGTTTTTGTAAAAAACGTGAAGATCGTCCGGTGCCACAACCAAAATCGATCGCTTTGTTTCCATGGACATGTTTGGTAATAATTTCAGGTAAATCTCTATAAGCCAGATAGTAGGTCCCCGCAAATTCGAGTTTAGAGTACGCTTCTGCACGTGTGGCATCCTCATAGGAATTGAAAAATTTCATGTCTGCACCTTTTTTAAACATTTTTTTTCTTTGGTAAAGATGTCGATTGATTCACACAATGACTGAAGGGAAATCTTAGAGAGGGATAAAAAAATTTGCTATAGAGCCTGCCCGAGAAATTAAGTAAGATTGCCTGAAAGGTCATTTGTTGTCAAAAAATCAGGGATTTTTCGAGGGGAAAATACCTTTTTAGTGAAAAAACCTCTGAAAAATGCGAATACTCAGACAGGCTCTTAGATCAAATATTTGTTCTGTAATACAGTGTGTCAGATGGTTTCCGGCTGCTGCTCTTTTTTATAAATGTTTATATAGATAAAGCCTGTATTGTTTAGTAGATCTGATTTGGAAAATTAGGGGGAATAAGTATGTTTGATAATAAAAAATGGTTGAAGTTGTTAATCGTGTCGATGACCGCTCTTCTTGTCATCGCGCCCGCTAGTGCAGTAACCAATGGAACAAAAACATCTCTGCAAATCGTCTCACCTCTCGCGCAAACTACTCTCAATGCTCCTTTGCAGGATCCTCCGAGTTCTTTTGACTTGCGAAATGTGAACGGTGCCAACTATGTGACCTCTGTGAAGTCTCAATCAGGTGGTACGTGTTGGACGCACGGGGTGATGGCTGCCCTCGAGGGGAATCTATTAATGACAGGGAACTGGAATGCAACTGGACATACCGAAGAGGCGAATCTCGCGGAATACCATCTTGATTGGTGGAACGGATTTAATACATTTATCAACGATGATTTTCCTGGCAGTGGTCTTCAGGTCCATAACGGAGGAGATTATCTGCTCGCCTCTGCATATATCACCCGCGGGGGTGGGGCAGTGTATTGTGCAGCTGCAAATAACCCAACAGAGTACGATGACAACTGGTATAATTCAGCGCCTGCGAGATATAATGACTCCTATGAGTTTTTTTACCCTAATGACATCGAATGGTTCGTTGCAGGATCAGATCTCAGCAACATCAACACAATTAAGGAGAAGATTATGACAGAGGGGGTCATGGGAACCTGTATCTGCTATGATTCCAGTTTTGTTTATAACTATGAGAGTTACTACTCCTTTTACCAACCACCTTCATCTACTTATGATCCTAACCATGCAGTTGCTATCGTGGGCTGGGATGATGACAAAGTTACTCAAGCACCACTACCAGGTGCATGGATTTGTAAAAACAGCTGGGGCTCTGGCTGGGGACCTGAAGACGGTTATTTCTGGGTTTCCTATTATGACAAATGGTCTGGTCAGCACCCTGAGATGGGAGCAGTATCCTTCCAGGATGTGCAATTCAAGCCTTACAATAACACGTACTTTTATGATTATCATGGGTGGCGGGATACACTCACGGACGTCTCCGAAGCGTTCAATGCGTTTGTGTCGAACGGGAATGAGACACTCAAAGCAGTGAGCGTCTACACTGCTACCGATGATGTTCAATATACAGTGAAGGTATACGATCGTTTCGAAGGCGGTGTACTTTTAGATGAACGCGCGACCCTGTCTGGGACGATTCTCTACAAGGGGTATCATACCATTTCCCTTACACATCCAGTAGGATTCCTTGCAGGTGACGATTATTATATTTATGTAAAACTCTTTTCCGGTGGACAACCCATAGACCGTACCTCCGAGGTCCCTGTGTTATTAGGTGCACAAGACCAGGGGACGATCGTGAAATCCGTTGCTCACGCAGGAGAGAGTTACTACCGCAGGGGGTCTTCTTGGCTTGATCTCTACGACTATGTATTCAGCGATCCGACATGGGATCATACGGCGAATTTCTGCATTAAGGGATTCACCACTGGCGGGTGGATGCCGCACTACCCTGATTTGAATGGCGAAGGAAGCCTGAGCTGGACCGAGATAAAACCTGGTGCGACCATCATCGGTAACTTTACCGTAGGAAACATCGGGGAGCCCACCTCGGAGCTTGACTGGAAAATCACCGAATGGCCCTCATGGGGAACTTGGACGTTCGCACCTCTAAATGGTACAGATCTTACTCCAGAGGAAGGATCGGTCGCGGTGCAGGTGTGGGTTGTCGCTCCATCGGAAAAAAACCAGGAGTTCAATGGAACCGTGAAGGTCGTCAATGCGCATGATCCAACTGATTATGCAGAGATCCACGTGTATCTAAAAACACCGATGGACCAGCTGTCCGTGAAGTCCCAGGTGTTGAGCCTTCTGAATGGGTTTGCTCAACATTTCCCTGTGATGAAGTATCTGATGAGACTGTTCTCTTAAGTAATCGTCACTTTTTTTCTTTTTTTTACATTGAGAGGCTGTCCAATAATTATTCTCCTGTTGGGACAGGAGAAGCATTTATCAAATGATACGTGATATCAGGAGCAGGACAGGAGAGATATGGCATTAAGGACAGATAGAATTGGACAGTCGTGGCTGTTTCCACCACGGATCACGGATTTCATACCAGGGGATCACATCTGCAACTTGGTTGTTGCTGTAGTGGGCTCTCTTAATATCTGGAGTATAGAAAAGAGGTACCGGTGTCAGCCTGGTCATCCCGCGTATCCTCGACGTATGCTGCTTCGTTTGATGGTTCAAGCAGCGATTGACGGGATGTTTTCTTCAAGGAAAATTGATCGGTTAGCGCAAGAGAATGTGATCTATATGTATCTTGCAGGAAACGCGAAACCTGATTTCAGGACATTGTGTAATTTCCGTAGGGAACACAAAGAGTTGATTGAGACGGTGTTCAAGAAAACTGTTCTGATCGCGAAAGCAGCCGGGGTACTTCAGCTTGGTCATCTGTCGACCGATGGGACGAAGGTGAAAGCGAATGCGTCAAACCAGTACACATTAAGTAAGGCGGAGCTTGAAACGATCCGTCGGATCATTGAACAGGGGATCGCGGTTGACGAAGAAGAGGATCGTTTGTATGGTGACCGTCGTGGTGATGAGTTACCACCAGAGTTGAACACGCAGGAGAAGATCCGCAGGAAGATCAAAGAAATCGAGGAGCTGGAGGGGAAACCGTTGAAACAGGCTGCAAAGAAGATACTACGTCAGCATCTTAGTGGTAGTCAACAGCAGAAGAGGCACGTCATTTGGAAAATCAAGAACGCTGAACAGAAGCTCATGATGAGTGGTCAGAAGGTTGTGAGTGTGAGTGACCCTGAGGCACGGTTTATGGTGAATAAGAAGAAACGGATAGAACTTTCGTATAATCCTCAGATCACGGTGGATCATGGCTCTGGGATCATTGTTGCTAATGATGTCACGCAGGACTGCATTGATCGTGAACAACTACAACCGCAGATGGAGAAAACAGAGGAAAACCTTGGAGGACTCCCCAAGGGTGTAAAGATGAGTTGGGATAATGGGTACTTTAGCGGTCAAAACCTGCACTATTTGGAGGAGAAAGGGGTCGATGGATACATTCCAGATGGTGAACAAGCTACTGCGATGAAAGGAAAACAGGTGCCTGATGACCCGTACGCCAAAGATCAGTTCATCTACGATGAGACGCAGGACCGCTTCATCTGCCCTCAGGGCAGAATGCTCACCAGAAAAGGCGAGTACATCCACAACGGTAAACCGGTGTATGCGTATTATGGTGCACCCTGC
The DNA here is from genome assembly GCA_026394435.1 of Methanobacteriota archaeon. Taxonomy (GTDB): domain Archaea; phylum Thermoplasmatota; class E2; order DHVEG-1; family DHVEG-1; genus SM1-50. The sequence continues at coordinate 11,072 of JAPKYG010000088.1, forward strand.
GAAAGCTGTCTTGTCAGAGCAGTATGCGCTGGTGAAAACCGATGGAAGATGATCACCAGTTACGGGTTTGAAGGTGAACGACAACGGATGGCTGTAAAAATGCGGTCAGAAGAAGGGAAAGAAGAGTACAGGAAACGAAGTGAAACCGTAGAATGGCCGTTCGGTGACATCAAGCAGAACTTTGGGTTACGGGAGTTTCTCACCCGAGGACTTCAAGGCGTGAGAACTGAACATAACCTGGTATGCACCGGCCATAATCTGAAAATACTTTGGAAGAAGTTGGATGGAAAGATTGCGATGTTGGAAAAAAAGAAAGACATGAGAGTAATTTTATCATCAAATACGAGTAGTGTCTTAGATATCTGTTCAAAGTGTATCAAAAAAATCCCGCGAAAGTTGAATTGTTAGACGGCCTCTTGGTTAGCACAAAACATGCGTTAAAACCGTGTTAATGCTTCTCCGATACAAGTAACTAAATCTATTATTTTTCTGAAGAATAAGGAAATGGGGAGTCCAGTCTGGGAGGAAAGGTAGATAAAATAAGGGTAGAACAATCGTAGGGGAAAGCTCTACCTGATCTACTATTGACTCCCCAAGATGTTATTATCTTTTTATTGTATAAAAACGTTTGGCTAAATTGGGAAATAGGTTTTAAAGAAGTAACCACAGAGTTATAGTAATGGATAAATGAAATCAGTCTCGTGATCTTTTGTTACCATTGTTTCCAATTTTATATTTTACAAACATTTAAATGAAGCTACAGGATAATAACTCTTACAAAATCTAATATTTAAGGGAGGTCGAAAGAACATGAACAAGAAAATAATTGGTATTTTGATTTGTATGCTATTGATAGCTGCTGCTGTTCCGGCTGTCGGGTCTTTAAAAAATAGTACAACAAATTCAACGGTTCCAAGCATCCCTGTGAGAAGCATGGTAGCGAGCTGGATTGAAAAGCAAAAGCTCCTCACCTCAGACAGATTACTATATGGCGCTGTCGGCTGGTCTGTTTCTCTTAATGGTGACACCGCTCTCATCGGAGCACCATATTCTGGGTTGGCGTACGTGTTCACCCGCACCGGCACCACTTGGACCAAACAACAAAAGCTTCTCGTATCAGACGGTCCAGCAGAGAATTATTTTGGCTGGTCTGTTTCACTCTCTGGTGACACCGCTCTCATCGGAGCACTACTCGCTGATAACAACGGAGCCGGTTCGGTGTATGTGTTCACCCGCACTGGTACCACCTGGACCCAGCAGGCAAAGCTCCTCGCCGCAGACGGCGCAGCAGGAGCTTCTTTTGGCTACTCTGTTTCTCTTTCGGGTGACACCGCCCTCATCGGAGCAACGAATGATGATGACAACGGAGACCAATCTGGTTCTGCGTATGTGTTCACCCGCACCGGAACCACCTGGACCCAGCAACAAAAGCTCCTTGATTCAAACGGTGCAGAATTTGATCAGTTTGGCTGGTCTGTTTCTCTTTCGGGTGACACCGCCCTCATCGGAGCAATGAATGATGATGACAACGGAAACTATTCTGGTTCTGCGTACGTGTTCACCCGCACCGGAACCACCTGGACCCAACAGCAAAAGCTCTTTGCTTCAAACCCCAAAGAATTTAATCAGTTTGGCTGTTCTGTTTCTATTGATGGTGACACTGCCCTCATCGGAGCACTATGGGATAATGACAACGGAAACTTTTCAGGGTCGGCGTACGTGTTCACCCGCACCGGTACCACCTGGACCCAGCAAGTAAAACTCCTCGCCTCAGATGGTCTAGCAAATGACTGGTTTGGCTGGTCTGTTTCTCTTTCTGGTGACACCGCGCTCATAGGAGCACCTCAGGATAATGACAACGGAAACTTTTCAGGGTCGGCGTACGTGTTCACCCGCACCGGTACCACCTGGACACAACAACAAAAACTGCTCGCCGCAGCCGGCGCAGCAGGGGACTGGTTTGGCTGGTCTGTTTCTCTTGCTGGAGACACTGCCTTCATCGGAGCACCATTTGATTTTGTCAAACGATTCTTTTTAGGGTCGGTGTATGTGTTCACCCGCACCGGCACCATCTGGACCGAGCAAACCAGACTTCGCTCCTTATCTGGAACAAGTGGAATTGGTGGTACTTTTGCGGGAAACCTTAGTTATTCACCAAACGGGAAAAAAGTTGGAGAGATCTCTGGAAGTTTTCCCACGAAAAATAAATTCCAAGGCAATTGGAATGTTTCAACAAATCCGGGAACCGTACAGTTCTTCTTCGGACGATATAATCTAATTGGTAAGATAAGAACACATGGGATAACAATACCTATTACGGGCGTCTACACGTTCGATGAAACTACAAAAACATTCGCTGGAAGACTCACACCAGTATTAATAATTGTTTATTGTGTCCCAATATACTTCCAAGGCATTTGCACTTAAGCCCTTCTCTTTTTTTCTTTTACCTCAGCCACAGCACCATATCAAGGGTCACAGTATCAGATTTTTCAACCAGGAAATGATAATAATACAGTGACTATAACACTAAAATCAGGGCAGTATGATTGGAATACAGGAACAATTAGAGGAATAATTGGACTCGTACCATAAGTTTGCCGAACAACACACAAAGAAACCTCAACCATCGATACCATTAGAACCACCAAAACCAACTACATCAGAGACACAACAATCACCACAGTTAGAAGACATAGCTAGACAACTACGAGAACTTCAATATAAAGTGAGAGAGCAAGAATTAAGTCTAAAAGAAAAAGATTTAGAAATTAAGGCTCTACGACAGAAAAACAAAGAGGGCAATATCTCGTACATGTAGGACATAAGAATAATACTGTCTTGGCATAAGAAAAGTTATGGTCTCTCCGAGAAATTGTCCCGAGTATATAAAGGATAAATGCTGGGTGTTGGCCGTAAGATTTATCTGTGACATAGCCCAAAAGTTCGTCTATTAGACGAGTTCCAAAAAACGTCCTTGATGGTGATGGACAGGGAAGACATTCTTCCTTTTTTCTTTCTATCAATCGCTAATGAGCATGGAGGTATGGGAGTGACTGAAAAGACAAATAACGTAACAAAACATTACGGAGAAAGGCAAAAATGCGGGACAAACGATTTATTGCAGAACATCGGGGTGGACCCCTAAAAAAGGAACAGCACTATCAGTTAATTAAATGGGCTTGCGACTGTGCGGAGAATGTATTGCATCTCTTCGGTGAAAAAATAGATGAGCGACTAAAAAATGCACTAAATGTGGCTAAAGAGTGGAAACAAGGAAATGCTTCAGTTGGTGACGCAAGAAAAGCTTCATTAGGTGCAATTGCGGTAGCAAACGAAACTTCAAACCTGACTGCAATTGCAGTGGCTCGTTCTGTTGGACACGCTGTTGCAACTGCTCATATGGCTGACCATTCATTAGGAGCAGCGTTGTATGCTTTGAAAGCCGTGAAAAATGCAGGTAAATCAATAGATGCAGAAAGAAAATGGCAA
>JAPKYG010000017.1 GCA_026394435.1 Methanobacteriota archaeon
CGACGGATCGTTTCAAGCTCCGCCTTACTTAATGTGTACTGGTTTGACGCATTCGCTTTCACCTTCGTCCCATCGGTCGACAGATGACCAAGCTGAAGTACCCCGGCTGCTTTCGCGATCAGAACAGTTTTCTTGAACACATCTTCGATCAGCTTCTTGTGTTCTCTGCGGAAGTTACATAACGTTCTGAAATCAGGTTTCGCATTTCCCGCAAGATACATGTAAATCACATTCTCTTGCGCTAACTGATCAATTTTCCTTGAAGAAAACATCCCGTCAATCGCTGCTTGAACCATCAACCGAAGCAGCATACGCCGAGGATACGCAGGATGACCAGGTTGACACCGGTATTTCTTCTCTATACTCCAGATATTAAGAGAGTTCACCACAGCAACAACCAAGTTGCAGATGTGATCCTCTGGTATGAAATCCGTGATACTTGGTGGAAACAGCCACGACTGTCCAATTCGATCTGTCATTAATGTCATATTCTCCTCATCTTACCTCTGATATCATTTATCATCTGATAAATGCTTCTCCTGTTGGGACGGGAGAACAATTGTTGGACAGCCTCTTTCTTTAACAAAAAATTTTTTAAAAAATATGAAGAGGTTTTACTGTTGTAAGAAATCATTTATACTTCTTGCATCAGAAATGCGCCAAGGCATTTGAGTTTCTCTTCGTACGAATCAGGGGATAAAAACCGTTCGGTGGCTGCGATACTACTCAACAGCGCGTTCCCGTCTTGTGGGGTGAAACAGAAACCAACAACTTCGTTCTCATTAATCACATGAATCGTTGGGATGACAATCACGGTCTGATCCAAGATTCTTCCATAGTGACCATGGTCTCGTCCGAACGAAAAAACAAGGTTAGCGGATTTTTTATAGGTGACTGCGACCCGCGGATTCTCCATAAACTTCTTGATTGCCGCTTCTTTTGTGATTTTCGTATCAAGTTTCAGGTCATACCAGATACAATGCATGTACTGAGTGTTAAGTTTCATTGCACTGGAAAACACGTTTAGGTTAATTCCTAAGGTTTTATAGAGATGGTAGACGTCAACTGCATGGTGTGTCCCCATTTTCTCGTCATTATGAGTTCCGACTTCAGGGGAGGGCACAAAGCTTTTCACTTGACTAATATCGTTCGCTCGTCGAATACAGAGAAACCGTGCTTCTTTCAAATGACTTTTTTTCTTCTCAATTGCTAGCGTGTGGATAAGCACCGCCATATTATGCGTATTGCAACTCACCACGTGAATAAATTGATCTTTTTTGGTAATCGTTTCGTCGTTGATGCCGAGAGCGTACATCTTCCCGAAGCCAAACTCAGATCCTTGTGCGATAAACCCCTTGATTTTGCTCTTGTATTTATTGTAGTATTTTTCTTTGTTCATCAGCCCGGTGCCTTTAGGCGTACAGTCGATAATAACTGATGCTCGTTTGATTGCTTCTTCTGCATCGTACAGTGGTTCAAGACCGAGCTCTTGGAAATCCTTGACTTTATCATTGGCGACACAAAGGTTTGCACCCCGATTTATCATACCTTTCATTTTTGGTCGATCTTCAAGTGTGGGGCTGTGTTTGTAAAACGTCACTTCGTCGATCCCTAGATCATCTTTTGCATCGCACAGCAATCCAATCAATGGCTCTCCTATTGTGCCTGTGCCTACAACGTGAACAATATTTCCATCACTCATGTTCTAACTCCCCAAGTTAATGGGTAATCGGTATGTTACATTTAATTGTTACTATTATTCTGGTTTTTAATAAAAATTTTATCCTCTAAAATTTCGATACACTTATTTCTGTACAAGACATACAGTCACTTCTATGGATATTTTTACGATACCTGGCAGGGAGTACGACTCTAATGTTTATGTCGTTGTTGGAAAGGTTCCGACCGTAATCGATACGGGTACCGGTTTTTATGCTGGGGTGATTTTAGAAACGATTCAAAAGATTGTCAAATTAAATCAGATACAACAGATACTTCTCACCCATGAACACTATGATCATGTCGGCGGTGTCCAAGATATCGTTCAGGCATCAAAAGGAAGAGCGAAAATCTTTGCTCACAAGGATGTCGTACCGAAACTCAAAGAAGGGAAAAGCACGTTTGCCGAGATGCTTGGCGGGGTGATGCCGAAACTCAAGGTTGATGTTCCGTTAGCCGGCGGAGAACAACTGACTATCGGAAATCAACCATTTGAGGTTCTAGTCACACCAGGTCATAGCATCGGCAGCCTCTGTTTCTACAGCAAAAAAAGGCAGGTTCTTTTCTCGGGTGATACGATTTTTGCTGATGGTGGCTTTGGTAGATATGACTTTCCTGGTGGTGATTTCAATACGTTACTGAATTCTATTGAACGACTGGCGGCACTTGAGGTAAAAAGCCTTTATCCTGGTCATGGGTGTATCGTTGAACAACACGGAAAGGACCATGTGTTAAAAGCACTCAGCAGTATTCGCTCGTTGATGTAGATGCCGCACGTTCGAGATATTCTTAATGAAATCAAATGGACAAAGGATTTGGAAAAAATAAAAATCTGGTATATCCATCGAGGAGCATTGAATAACACTAAAATTATTTCTGGTATCGAAATTACTGGTATTGGGAGATCTTTTCTCGAGACAACTACGGCAACTATCCCTTATCATCGCATCATCAAGATTCTCTACGGCGATAAAACAGTTTTTGATCGATGGGAATTCCGCTCTAAGGATAAACAATTATAAAAACAATCAACTGTTTTCCAGAGTAATATACAAGGAGGCATACGAGGTATGTCAACGACTGAAAGAACGTCTGTTGTCTCAGGATTCTATAAACTCCCCATTGAAAAGCGAAGAGAATTTGTCACGCATTTCGCGAATTTAAGTGAGGATGATGTGAAGATTTTTTCTTCATGCCTTGATCTCGCAACAGCAGATCGTATGATTGAGAATGTACTGGGAACCTTTGAGTTACCACTTGGATTAGCTGTGAATTTTCTCATTAATGGCAAAGACTATATTATCCCGATGGCGACAGAGGAATCCAGTGTCGTTGCTGCAGCGAGTAACGCAGCGAAAATCGCTCGAATAAAAGGTGGGTTTTCAACCACTTGCTCTGAGCCACTAATGATTGGCCAACTGCAGTTGTTGCACATCGGGGATGTGGTCACCGCAGCCCACGAAATCCTGAAGCACAAAGAGCAGCTCCTTATACTTGCGAACTCTCAAGATAAAATCCTTGTCGATTTAGGTGGTGGCGCAAGGGATCTGGAAGTCAGAATCCTTGATAGCCCTCTTGGTACCATGATTGTAACCCATCTTATTGTTGATGTGCGTGACGCAATGGGTGCAAATGCAGTGAACACCATGTGCGAGGCACTCGCTCCAATGTTAGAAGAGATCTCCGGTGGGAAAGTCAGACTGAAGATACTCTCGAATCTTGCGGATAAAAGACTGGTAAAAGCAACCGCTGTCTTTGACAAAGAGAAGATGGGGGGAGATCGGGTGGTTGACGCATTTCTTGAATCCTACACGCTTGCTTCCATCGACCCCTATCGGGCAGCAACGCATAACAAAGGTATCATGAACGGCATTGATGCCTTGATTATTGCCACCGGTAATGATTCCCGTGCTATTGAGGCAGGCGCTCATGCATACGCAGCCCGAGATGGCCAATATACAGCACTCACTCGATATCACAAGAACAACAATGGGGACCTAGTCGGTGAAATCGAATTACCAATGGCGGTTGGTGTGGTCGGTGGTGCCGCGAACATGCATCCGAAAGCAAAACTCTGCAGGAAGATTCTTGGGATTAGTTCCGCACGAGAGCTTGCTGAGGTTGTCGCAAGTCTTGGTCTTGCCCAGAACTTTGCTGCACTCTTTGCACTGTCAACGGTTGGTATCCAAAAAGGACATATGTCTTTGCATGCGAAAAACATCGCGGTAATGGCAGGTGCACAAAGAGGCGAAATCGAAAAACTCGCAGACCAACTTGTGCACAACGGCAAAGTAAAACTTGATTACGCAAAAGAGCTTCTAGAAAAAATGAGAAAGAAGGCTAAATAATTCCTTCAGCGATATCTTCAGGTTCTCGCTCGCAGTAATAACATTTGATCCGTAACGGGTCTTTACTGATCACATGAAACCTGCTTTCGACTGGCTCACGTGCATTGGAAATACAGGTCGGATTTGAGCATTTCGTCAGACCAACCACTTCATTGGGGAGTTCTACGATATGTTTTTTGACAACCTCATAATCCCGGATGATGTTGATGGTTGCTTTTGGGGCTATCAACGCAATCTTATCTAACTCTTTGGGGTCCAATTCTCGATTCTCTATTTTTACGATGTCTTTTTTTCCTTTTTTGCCGTTTACATTCATAAGAATACTGACAACGGAGGAGGTCGATTCTGGGATTTTTAACACATGTAACACTTTCAACGCATGCCCTGGGGTGATATGATCAATCACTGTCCCGTCTTTAATCGGGGTGACCTTCAGTTCTTTCATAGTTTTTTACCTCCTAAGATGAGGGAAAGAAGCGCCATTCTCACGGGGAGGCCGTTGAACGCTTGTTTAAAATAGAGTGCATGTTTGGTTTTGTCTACTTCAGGGTCAATTTCCACCACTCGGGGGAGCGGATGCATCACTATCAGGTCTTGCTTTGCCTGCTGAAGTAATGTGTTGTCAACCTTGTAACTTCCAACAACACGGTTATACTCCTCTGCATCAGGGAATCGTTCCTTCTGAATTCGCGTGACGTAGAGAACATCTGCTTCTTTGATTGCTTTTTCTAAGTTCGAGGTGCTGACCGGTTCCACCCCGAATTCTTTACATTCATTAATTACTTCTTTCGGCATCTTCAACGTCTCAGGAGAAACAAATGTCAAATCAGCTTTAAACAAGGACAACGCATAGGCGAGCGAATGAACAGTTCGCCCATACTTTAGATCACCGAGAAGGACTACCTTATTTCCCTTAATCTTCTTCTTCTCTGTCAAGATGGTAAATAAGTCAAGAAGGCATTGGGTCGGGTGTTGCCCTGCGCCATCTCCTGCATTAAGGACAGGTACTTCAGAAAATTCTGCAGCGAGTCGTGCTGCGCCTTCTTGCGGGTGACGAATCACGATTGCATCACTATAGGAATCAGCCATCCGGATAGTGTCAGCCAGACTTTCACCTTTTTTCTGCGAGGTACCACTCGGGTCTGCAAACCCGATCACGTTTCCACCGAGCCTGTGCATTGCGCTTTCAAAACTCAGTCTCGTGCGAGTGCTTGGCTCAAAAAAGAGGGCGGCCAGGATATGCTGGTTTAAAAGCGTCGTATGTTTCTCCGCGTTCGCGTATGGGATCATGCGCTTAGCGTAATCAAGGATGTAATCGATTTCCTCTTTAGAAAAATCCTTAATTGAAATAATGTCCCTGTTTTTAAAGTTCATTTGTATCAAAAAGAGACGAATAGGGTGGTTGCTTAATAACCTTTTTAATGAATTAATTTATAGAGAAAAATCGATAAAATAAATAACTACAGAAGGAAATTTATTAATATATGTGGAATCTTATACTCTTTGGATATTATGTCTCGAGAGAAAAAATCTAAAGTAGATGATTTAGTGAAACTACGGAAGATTTTAGATAACTCGTCAGACCCGAATATTAAAACAATGATTTCGGCGGATGAGAAAGCCCTTGATTCCGTTCGCAGAAGAATAGCTAGTGATACCTTAAAAACCAAGCCGCAATCTGACAGTTTTTTCCGCACATTCGATTCTTTAGAGCCGAAAGTCTCTGTTCATGCAAAGATTGCTGTGAGTCCTCGGTTGATAACCCCCCTCCCTAAATTTGAACCGTCAACAACCCTACCTGAATTTGAATTAGTGTCTCCTTCCACGCCCGCGAGGTCGACCCCTTCACAGGAATTTTTGTTTACCGCTGAAGAGCTCTACGAGGTTGAAAAAGTTGATGTAATCTTCCCTGAGTTTTTAGAAGTCACTCCTAAAGAGACACTACAAAAACCTCTAGAAACAGAAATGACCATAAAACACGATGAAACACCGGCTCATGACTCATGTCTCCCAGAATGGCAACTGGTCGAAGAAACACAACCAGAAGAGCCACCGATTTCTCATGCAAAATCAGCGGTTGACCACATCCCTGAGTTTGAGCGAATTGATATCGCTGTTACTCCTGAAAAAGTAGAAAAAGCAGTCGAGTGGGAACCATTCCCTGCAAAAGAAGAAACTATTGAAGCACCGGTTGAATTCATACCCGTGGAATCACCAGAACCACAACTCCAAAAATTATCAAAGAAACAAGAACGGGACGTAAAAAAAATACAGAAGAAAAAAGAAAAAGAAGCGAAACAACTGAAGAAGGTTGAACTGAAAAAATTAAAAAGAGAAAAACGAGATAAAGAACGAGAAGCAAAACGAATCGTCACAGAACAACAAGACATTCAACAAACACCAGAGGAGAAACCCTCGAATTCAGAGCCGATCATAAAGGTTGAGTCACCCCAGATAAAGGTTGACCTCATCGCATTCAATGGCATGGAAAGCATTGATGAAAAAACCGCTGAACTGTTATATAAGAACGGATATTTTTCCATGGAGAACCTCAAAGATGCAACCGTGGATGATCTTGTTCAAATCCGCGGGATCAAACGGACACTCGCAAAACAAATTAAAAAAGAAATTGAACAAAAAACCATAATCCCTGAGGAGCTAGAGTTTGTTCCCATAAAGCAAAAAAGGAGTGCGAAAAAACCAAAAGAAGAACTGGAAGATACTGCAGAGTGGGAATCGTACCCTGTTGAGAAAATATTAAAAAAGCCGTCTCTTAGATCTGCCTGTACCTATGAGGAATACATCCTCTATAAACGAGAAACAGGTAAATACAGTGGAAAGAAAACAACAATTCATTTCTTTAGTAAAGAAAAACCAGATAGATGCGACCCTGCTCAGCTACCGGACGGGTATCAAATCGCGGTTAATAAGAAAACCGGAATCCCGTATCTGAAAAAGAAAAAATAAATTGCGTCTCACAGTGTTTATAAATCCTTTTTCATATTCGCAAGTTGAGAAGAACCATGAAATGGAACGGACCATTACAGAAAATTAAAGATTTTCGTTTTGAAATTCCTTCGAGTTATCAAGGCGAGCAGAAGAATCTTCATATGAAGACCTCTGCGGTCATCTATGCAAACAATGGAATGATTGAGTCTATTCGTAAGGATAATGCCCCAGAGCAGGTTGCCAATGTGACAATGCTCCCTGGTATTGTCGGGAAATCCCTAGCGATGCCTGATATCCACTGGGGGTATGGGTTTCCGATAGGTGGCGTGGCAGCCATGGATGAGGAAAATGGCGTGATTTCTCCAGGTGGTGTCGGGTACGACATCAACTGTGGTGTACGATTGATACGAACAAATCTCCATTTCACCGATTTGGATCCACAAAAGATACAGCGTCTTATTGATGAGATGTTTATCAATGTCCCGTCTGGTCTTGGTTCGAAAGCTAAGGTTCATCTGAGCAGAAAGCAACTTGATGATGTCTTAAAACTGGGGGCGAAATGGGCTATCGAGAATGGGTACGGCTGGAAAGAAGACGTGGAGTATCTTGAGGAAAACGGTTGTTTAGAATACGCGGATATCTCAAAAGTCTCCAATGAGGCAAAACAACGTGGTGCCCCTCAACTTGGTTCTCTTGGTGCAGGCAATCATTTTTTAGAGATCCAGAAAGTCGCTGAAATCTATGATCCTGCTGCAGCAAAAGCGTTCGGCATCCAGAATGAAGGCCAAATCATGGTGATGATTCATACAGGTTCCCGTGGGTTTGGTCATCAAGTGTGTACTGATCATCTTCGTGTGCTTGAGCAAGCAGTAAAGAAGTATAATATTTGGCTTCCGGACCGTCAGCTTGCGTGCGCCCCGGTTACTTCGAAAGAAGGGCAGGATTATTTGAAAGCGATGGCATGTGCCGCAAACTTCGCCTGGTGTAACAGACAGATGATCGTACATTGGGTTAGGGAGTCCTTTGAGAAAGTGCTTCGTCAACGCGCTGAGGATCTTAACATGGGCATCGTGTATGATGTATGCCATAATATCGCAAAACTCGAGGAACATGAAGTCGAAGGAAAGAAACGAAAAGTATATGTTCATCGGAAAGGTGCGACACGCTCATTCGGACCGGGAAAACGGGAAGTGCCCCTGAAATACCGTGATATCGGACAACCGGTGTTAATCCCCGGGGATATGGGGACGGAAAGTTACCTGCTGCATGGTACCAAAGACTCGGAAGAAACATTTGGCTCCACCTGCCATGGCGCAGGAAGAGTGATGTCGAGAACCGAAGCAGTTCATCGTTATCGGGGAGAACAAATCATGAACGATTTGAAAATGAAGGGTATCTACGCGCATCCAGCCAGCTGGAAAGTGATGGCAGAGGAAGCACCGGATGCATACAAAGACGTCAGTGAAGTCGTAAACGTCACCCATGGTGCCGGGATTTCCTTGAAAGTTGCAAAGCTGTTACCATTGGGTGTCGTAAAAGGCTAATCGCCTGAGCGGATTTATACCAATTAGTTTTAAATGCTTGGGAATTATTAGGGTCCATAATGTGTGGTGATGCAGTTGGAAGACATTCAAATCGTGGATTATGAAGAGATGAATCTAGGAGGCGGAGCCGTTATTGCAGGGTTTCCATCCATAGGCCTAGTGAGTACAATTGTTGCAAATTACATGATTGATGCATTAGGTTTGAAACAGATTGGTGCGATGGATTCAGCGTATTTTCCCACTCTTTCTGTTGTTCATACCGGTGAGCCGCTCTCCCCTGTACGGATCTATGGTGGAACACTACCCAACGGGCAGAAACTCGCTGTCTTTGTCTCTGAGTTCAAACCAAAACCCAACTTGATTAATTCATTATCCGATGCGATTATGGCCTGGTCAAAGAAAAAAGGCTGCAAACTGCTGATTTCCCCTGAAGGGATGGTCGTTGAAGGCAAATCATCAGAAGACGAGATGATTGTTGATGCTTATGCGATCGGGTCAACAGAAAACGCTCGGGCGACACTTACGGCGAAAAACATCCCACAGTTTAAAAACGGGATCATCGCTGGTGTTTCCGGGGTACTGTTGAATAAGGGCAAGCATGAGAAGTTCGACGTGATATCAATTCTTGCTGAGGCGCATCCGAATTACCCTGATGCCCGTGCTGCTGCCTCCGCGATTAATGTCATTGCTCTCATAATTGGTATCGATATTAACGTTGGCCCCTTGTATGATGAGGCGGAACGGATTGAGAAACAACTACAGAAATTCCACAAACAGGCAAAACCAATTGTGTCTGGTGCCAGTCAGATTCCACAACCGGAAATGTACGGATAAGAGAACAGGTTCTGTTATCTTTTTTTTCTGTTTTTTCTCCCTAACTTTTAAAAAGGCTCTCTGGTTATTTATGGTGACAGAATGAAGAAGATACCTACGAGTCATCCACGGTACATTTCCTTGGTGACGAGAGAACAGATTTCACAGGCGATGAAGCATGGTATCGTTCATGAGACAGGGTTGATCGCTCATGGTCGTGGTGAAGCATTTGATTATCTCCTTGGTGAGACCACGATACCTCCCGCTGATGTTGCGGAGATGGTTGCAGCATCTGCCTTGTTGTGTGCAAGAAACCCGGTGATTTCTATGAATGGAAATGTTGTTGCGTTGGCTGCTGATGGGTGCATTTCCTTAGCAAAGAGTATTCCCGCTAAGCTTGAAGTGAACCTGTTTCATCGTACACAGGCGCGAATGAAGAAGATTGCCGCTTTGCTTCGAAAGAAGGGCGTGAAAACCGTGTATGGTTTGAAGCCTGATGCCAGGATACCAGGGTTTGATTCTGATCGTGCGCTCTGTGAGATGGAAGGGATTTTTACTGCTGACGTCGTTCTTGTCCCTCTTGAGGACGGTGACCGCTGTCAAGCACTTCAAAGGATGGGAAAGACCGTTATAGCGATTGATTTGAACCCGTTGTCTCGTACGGCACAGGCTGCGACCATCACCATCGTTGATAATGTGACCAGAGCTGTTCCTCGGATTGAACATTGGATTCATGATTTAAAAGATACAAAACGATCTGATCTTGATAAACTAGTAAAAACATGGGATAATGCCAAAAACCTTGCTAAGGTACTGTCTTTTCTTTCAAAAAGACTAAATTCCTTGTCTTAATACGGGGTGTCATATGTATCGAAGTCATTACTCAAAAGAAATCTCAAAAAAGGAGTATAATTCCTCAGTTGCTGTTGCTGGCTGGGTTGAAGATATCAGGAATCTCGGTTCGATTGCGTTTCTCATCCTGCGTGATAAGACAGGGACCTTACAGTTGACGATTCTGAAAAAGAAATCTCCTGAGCTTTTTGAACAATTAATTTCATTGCCGCGGGAGTCTGTTATTTCGGTGAAGGGTTTCTGTAAGGAAAATGAAAAAGTCCGGAATGGGTATGAGATCCTGCCTGAGTCTGTTGATGTTCTTTCTGTTGCTGAAACCCCTTTACCACTTGGTGTTGTTGATAAGGTTGAGGCTGATTTTGATACGCGGCTTGATAACCGGGTGATTGATCTGCGAAAACCGGATATCCAAGCAATTTTTAAGATACGCAACGCGGTACTTGCCACGGCACATGAATATCTGAGGTCTCAGTCTTTTCTTGAGGTGCATACCCCAAAGATCATCGCGAGTTCCTCAGAGGGTGGCACTGATGTGTTTAAGCTTCGGTATTTTGAGAAGGAGGCGTTTCTTGCACAGTCGCCTCAGTTGTATAAACAGAGTTTGATGGCGACCGGTCTTGACCGGGTCTATGAGATTGCCTGGTATTTCAGAGCGGAGGAACACAACACACGGCGACATTTGAATGAATCCACAGCAGTTGACGTGGAGATGGCGTTCATTAAGGATGAAGAAGATGTAATGAAAATACTTGAGCATCTGGTTCATGCGATGTGGAAACGTGCGGGTGAATGTAGCGAAGAACTTGAGGTTCTAAAAAAGACCGTTACTGTTCCGAAATTACCGTTTACCAGGGTGCGTTATGACGACGCGGTCAGTAAAGTTCAGGCGCGGAAGTCGCCGATCCAGTGGGGTATGGATCTCAGCACTGAAGATGAACGGCTCCTTGGAGACATCATGAAAGAGGACGGAGTTGATTTCTACTTCATCACCAAGTATCCGTTAGAGTCAAAGCCGTTTTATACGATGCCTGATGGGGAGAAGTATTCCCGTGGGTTTGATCTGGAATGCAAAGGTATTGAGATTTCCTCTGGCAGTCAACGGATCCATGATGTCGCATTGTTGAAAGAGCGACTGAAGGCATGCGGTCTTGATCCAAAAGATTTCGATGCGTATCTAAAGGCATTCCGATATGGGATGCCGCCGCATGGTGGGTTTGGTTTTGGTATTGAACGGTTCTTGATGGAACTCTTAGATATGAATAATATTCGGGAGTGCATCTTATTCCCACGTGACCGATCACGACTTACTCCATAAATTTATGTTATTACTGGGATTATTTCAAGTGAGCAAATCAACTATGTTATTTTTATGAATATGATAATTAGCGTTGTCAACATCAAAGTCAAATGACTTTGCAGATTTGATATTCATCCGTCGATAGTTATGAGAATTTTGCAGAAAATATCTGTATTATTTTTAATGACTCAATTTTGAAAACGAAGGTTCATCGTACGCTAGAACCATTCATATTTCGATATTTGTTTTTTCATAAATTTGAAATAGATTTTTAGTAGATTTTTTTTTATTGTATAGAAAGTATAGGAATCATGTCTGGATGTTAGTGGATGATAAATGTAATTCGTGTTGTTGGATGAATTGAGATGTGTGGATGATGCAGAGAAGTATAATAAAAAGTTGTGGTCACAACTAACTATAAATATGATAAAATGATTCCTTTGTATCATGGTTTTTCTTTCTGTTAATAAGAGTCATCTTAGACTTGTTAAAGAAGGTAGGATTTCACGTCATGAAACAACGTCAAAAGGTAAGAGATATGCCCGTGGTAAGATATATCTGAAGGATAACAACGATATTGGTTCAAGATATCAACTTTATGAAGTGGAAAATCTGCATTTAGTTGGTAGAGATAAACAACA
>JAPKYG010000154.1 GCA_026394435.1 Methanobacteriota archaeon
GAACCACAATGGACAACTTAACGTTGCAAAGAAACTCGTAGACGCAGCTGTCTCTGCTAACGCGGATGCAGTGAAATTCCAGACCTTCAAAGCAGAAGGAGTCGTCACAGACGACGCCGGTATCGCATCATACGCCAAGAAAAACATCGGGAAAAACCTCAAACAGCTCGAGATGATCAAACGCTACGAACTCACCTACGATGAATTCAAACAACTGAAAAAATATTGCGATCAAAAAAAGATATTGTTTTTATCTACACCTCATTCATTTGATGCTATTGATTTCTTAGAGGACCTTGTTCCAGCATATAAGTTTGGCTCAGGGGATCTCACCAATGCTCCCGCGCTGCAATATGCAGCACGGAAACACAAACCAATCATCCTGGGAACCGGCATGGCCACCCTTAGTGAAGTACGTGCCGCTATTCGAACGATTCAGGCAACTGGAAACCATCAGATTATCGCACTCCACTGTACTACCAATTACCCCTGCCCGCTAGCGGAAGTAAACCTGCGTGCCATGTTGACCATGCAAAACACCCTGGACTGTCTGGTTGGATACTCTGATCATACCCTGGGCATGACCGTTCCGATAATGGCTGCAACTCTTGGAGCCGTGGTTATCGAGAAACATTTCACTCTTGACAAGACACTATCTGGTCCTGATCATAAAGCATCACTCGAACCAAAGGAACTCAAACAGATGGTGACTGCGATACGAAACGTCGAAACAACCATGGGGAGCTACGCGAAAAAACCAACACCCTCTGAAAAAGAAATTATGAAACTAGTCCGAAAAAGCATTGTCGCGAACCAAAACATCAAAAAAGGTGCAGTAATCCGTAAAAACATGCTTGCTATCAAACGACCTGGGGTCGGTCTTTCACCAACCCAAATAGAACAAATCCTGGGAAAGAAAACAAAAAAATCTGTAACAAAAGATGAACTTATTCGTCTGAATATGGTAGAATGATTATGAGAACGATTGCTGTCGTAACCGGTACCCGTGCAGAATACGGATATCTCAAACCACTCATGCAAGCAATCCAACAAGAAAAAGAGCTAAAATTACTGCCGATCATCACCGGGATGCATCTGCTGCCTCAATTTGGGAATACCTACAAAATAGTCAAAAAAGATTTTCCTGCCGCAAAAAAAATCCCCATGACGCTGAAAGGAGATCAACTCAAACACATGGCGGAATATCTTGCATCCGGTATCAACAATTTTGCGACATTTCTTGATAAAAATCACCCTGACATTCTTGTGGTCCTTGGGGATCGTAGTGAATCACTCGCAGCTGCACTCGCAGCTTCCTATCTGAACATACCGATAGCGCATATCAACGGTGGGGACGTCAGCGGCACGACCATCGATGAATCCATCCGACATGCGATTACTAAAATTGCCCATATCCACCTTGTTCATACCAAAGAAAACGCAGAACGCGTAGAAAAGATGGGCGAAGAGAAAAAAAGAATTTTTGTCACGGGAGCACTCACCCTTGATACTATCATGCATACGAAGTTATCTTCAAAGATAGAAACCTTCAAAAAACATCATCTTAACCCAAACAAAACAGCGTTTTTGGTGGTTCAACATCCGATTACAACGTTAAAGGACCACGGATACTCTCAACTCAAAGAATTATTACTGGCGCTTGATTCATTGAAAGAACAGACTATTCTCCTCTATCCGAACTGTGATGCAGGCGGGAAAAAATTCATTGACTTGATAACAACATATGAAAAAAGACCATATCTTCATGCATTTAAAAATATGCCCCATGAAGAGTATCTCAATATCATGAAGTCAGTTGATATTATGCTTGGGAATTCCAGTAGTGGTATCATCGAGGCGCCTTCGTTTAAAATCCCGGTGATCAATATCGGAAGCCGACAGCAAGGACGAGGACGATCTGCAAACATCCTTGATGTCCCGCCAGAAAAAAATAGTATCATCAACGCTATCGATTTTGCTCTTCACAATAAAGAATTCCAACGAAAGGTTGATACCTGTAAGAATCAGTTTGGTGACGGGAACGCTGCACAACGTATGATAAAAATCTTTAAAGAGATTCCACTTGATGAAAAACTTATTCAAAAACAAATCACGTATTGAGTTGAAAGCATATGACCAAGAAACGATTTACAAAATGGAAACAACCCGCCTTCGATAAAAACGATACGACACAGTGGAATTGGATGTG
>JAPKYG010000135.1 GCA_026394435.1 Methanobacteriota archaeon
TAAACGCGTTGAATTCAGTCTGAACGAAGGAAAAAACATCATCATAAGAACCACAACATTCACCGATACACAACGAGAGTTAATATCCATACTCAACGTTGGCCCTCTTGGCTTTTAAATACTATTGAAGATGGGTTGAAAAGAAAAATTATATGGCACAAATTAAAATCATCGCTTAGTATATTTTAGTAATAACCAATAATTTGTAACTATGATCTTTGTGTGAATATTTTTTTAACCATTTGATAACCTTGTAAAAACAGTCTGAAATCATTAAATTTAACAGCATTAGTGAATGTTCTAATCCAACGTTCTGGATTTAAGAAGAAATGAATATTTGCAATTTT
The DNA here is from genome assembly GCA_026394435.1 of Methanobacteriota archaeon. Classification (GTDB taxonomy): domain Archaea; phylum Thermoplasmatota; class E2; order DHVEG-1; family DHVEG-1; genus SM1-50. The sequence goes on from JAPKYG010000135.1 coordinate 348, forward strand.
GGTAAGTTGAAAAAGCTCTTCAGAAGTAAAATTTCCTAGACCAATTCTTTTGTCAGGAATAACTCTATACTCATCAGGTCGTATTTTACCGTCATTCACTGCGTCTTGCCATAACTGAGATTTATAGGTATAATGAAACGCAAAGAATATCGCTGCATCAAGGGGCAAGTGCGAAGCAAACCTAATTGTTTGGTTGATATGATCTCTGGTTTCAATAGGTGCACCAATAATGAAAGTACCTGTTGTCAAAAACCCCATCTCTTTCGCAAGATTCACAGCAAATTTAATTTCAGCAATTGTTAATTTTTTATTATAATAATCCAAAATCTGTTGACTTCCCGATTCGATACCAAAGCTGATAATATCAGTCCCAGCATCACGCATTTTTTCAAAGATAACCTTATCAGCTGCAGCTGCTCTTGCACCAAATATCCAGATACGAAAATCAAATTCATTATCAATAATAAAATTCATAATCTCTAAAACCGTTTTTTTCCGAATCATAAAATTATCATCAACAAAAGTCAGAGTTTTATATCCTTTATTCGAAATATCTTCAATTTCCTTTTTTATATGTTCAACCGACCGAAAAGTACAATCTGGAATATAGGCATTTAAATTACAAAAATTGCATCGATTGACACAACCTCTTGAAGTGATTATCGATGTTAAACGACCTTTCGCAATCTTAATGCCCTGCATATAGCCATAATCATACTTATTTACAAGATGTCTGGAAGGATACGGAAGTTCATCAAAATTCACCTTGATAGGTTCAGTTTTCGTATGAATAATATTTCTATTATTTTTATATACTATATTTGGAATAGAAGAAAAATTCTTTTTTCCTTCTATAGCATCCATAATAGGATTAATTAACGTCTCACCTCTACCTATGACACAAATATCTGCCTTATGGTCTACCAAGGATTGTTCAGGTAAAAGAGTACTATGAGGACCACCAACAATGAGAGGAATATCGGCATCAATTTCACGAATAACATTGGAGATAAACCTTGAATTGTCTTGTTCAAATGGATGACAATAGAGGGTCATACCAACCGCATCACAATCATTCATTGCTTTTTTACAGGTATCTCGAGTAAATCGTTCAGCATTACAATCAACAACAGTAACAGTATGTCCATTTTTTTCTAACATACTGGAAATATATAAAATTCCCAATGGGGGGAGATAGGGATTAATTGGAACAGAAAAATTTTCTGCAAATTCCATCCCACCAGACGCAGGATGAATAAGTAAGACTTTCATTTTTTCATTAATTTTAAATAAAAAGATGTATAAAGATATTTCGTATTTATAATGTGACTTGACGTTACATTAATGATAAAACTAAAAAAAATTTAAACTCAATGATTTAATTTATGACCTTTCCTATAAAAAATTAATTTAATTTTGGTAAAAAATGAAAAAAGTAAACAAAAGAACCTTGATAAAACAATTTTATCCGTATATGCAGGGCACTTCATTGAGACTTAAGTGGTTTTCATTATTAAAATTTAGAAATGAGCGACCACATTGGTTTAATAATCAGATTCGAATTAATTCTGCTTTCCCTCCCTATCCATCACAACCCTTTGATAGAATCGTGGATATTATCAAAAATCAAAAACGGCTGCCTCATACAATAGATTTTGCGGTCACATCAATGTGCCCATATCATTGTCCACATTGTAGCTATGGTAAACGTAAGAAAGAAGATCTTAGCACAAATGAAATTTTAACGTTAATCGAGGAAATAAAAGACCTGGGAACCGCAATACTGGGAATCACTGGTGGGGAGCCAATGATTCGATCAGATCTTGAAAAGATAGTATCTGCTTGTTCCCCTGAGTTATCAACTATTCTTTATACCACTGGATTTAATGTTAGTAAAAAAAGGGCAAAAGAATTATATGATGCACATATAGATTCAATAATTATTGGAATAGATTCAACAGATACAAAAATTCAAGATCAAGTACGAGGGGGAGAAGGGGTCACTGGAACTAGGAATACAAGCACTACAACTATGTAGTGAAATAGGAATCTATACTGGAATTAATACAATAGCAACGAGAGAACGAATAAACAATGGGGAACTGGAAAGAATATATGATTTAGCGTGCTCACTTGATGTAGGCGAACTGAGATTAAATTTTCCGATAGCTACTGGACGATGGGCTGGATGTACAAATAAACAACTCAAAGCAGAAGAACTCGATTTGCTTAAAAGCATACGAAAAAGACTCAATAAGAAACGATCAGGACCAATTGTTACAACACTTGCAGAGTACGAATCGGAAGATTTTATGGGTTGTAATACAGGATATCAGACGTTATTTATCGATTCATCTGGTGAGGTATGCCCCTGTGATTTTACACCATTGAGTTTTGGAAATATTAAAGATACACCTTTAAAGGATATATGGAAACAAATGGAAGAATATTTTCCAAGACCAAGAGCCGATTGTTTAATGAGAGAAATCTCCCATAAGATAGATTCAGAATTCTTTCCATTATCTCCAAACGAAAGCAAAAAAATGATACCTCACTTAGACACAGAATCTCCCTATCCGAAAATATATAAAAAGTTAACAAAAAAATAATAATTATGTAGGTTTTTTCGCAATAGCCGCGATATAGCGATGGGTTATGGGTAAACCCTTTTCAGTTCCATATGATTTATGAAATATTTCTCCAAATCGTTGTTTAATGACATCTGAATAGTGTTTGTCGATACAAAATTGATAACCGGCAGCAGTGCCTGTGGTAATTAAAAAATCTATTGCATCCTCTCCATTTTTCGCATAATATGTTTTGTCGCCTTTCCATGAAGATAAAATCTTTAAACCTGACAGTCTCATTCTTCTAATAAGAGATCCTTGTGTAGGGAGCCATCTCACATTCATTACATTGATCACAGAAGCTGGATGTTCAGCAACTGTGGAAAATCCAGAAAGAACTACTTCATATACCGTAAATAGGCTATTATCAATAATCGCTAGTTGTCCATTTGGTTTCAGAACTCTAGAAATCTCTTTGATCATCGCATACGGTTTTGACAAACCAAGCCCCCAAGCACAGGTAACAATATCCACACTTTCAGAAGGCTGTTCTTTTAAGAACTCAAGAACATCACAACAAACAAATTGACATTTATTCCCATATTTTTTCTTTGCTATCTTCAGCATTTCATCAGAAATATCAACACCAGTTACTTCACCTATTAATTTTTCAGCCATCAAATTTGCGACATATCCAGTACCACATGTGAGATCTATTCCTTTACCACTCTTAGGAAATTTAATTCTGCTAATCATTTCCTTTGAAAACTTATTCATATGATCTGTCCACATATCGTCATAAACTAATGATATCTTGTTATAACTTTGAGTCGTCAGTTTTTGCTGATTATTTTTCTTTTGTAAATAAAGTTTGCAGATTTGAAATCCCAATTTTATCCAATGTTTGCGATTCACCATTTTTTATCCTATATTGTTACATACTAACATTTATTTAACAATAAATCGAGGGAAACTAAAATATCTCAGGGTTGTATTAATGTTACGAAACGCAATTAGAAAATTATCGATTATTGGTTTAAAAAACAATATTTTAATACTCTCTTGATGTATATAGCATTCGAATCCATGTAAGTTTTATTCCTGTACGTGACCATCTATGAATGCTTATAAGAAAAAAACTGTTATTGCTACCCTTGCTATTTTCTGTGTAAAAAAGATATCAAATTTATTCTGGGAGATTGCAGACACTTGGTCATATAAAAACAATAAAATCGCACAACGTTATAACAACTCCATCGAGGAAGAATATCAAAAAGAATGTAAAACCTATGGCTTGTCATCGAATTCCAAGGTGCTCCATATCGGATGCGGTGCGTATCCACTCACCGATATCGTGCTTGCACAGAGCTGTTCAGGTGCTCTCGTCGGTATTGATAAAAACCCTGTGGCAGTACATCGTGCACAAGAACTCTTACAACGGCGTCATCTACAAAACAGAATAACTGTTCAACATGGAAACGGAACAGAGTTTCCTGTAAATGATTTTGATTTGATTCTCATATCAAGTTGCTCGTTACCCAAAGTGCAGATTTTGGAGCATTTATTTAAAAACGCGAAACACCAAAGCACGATAATTGTTCGGGAGGTAAGCATCGCTACTGCTGATATCCTTCACTGTATTAACGCCCACCCTGAAATTGAGATAATTCAACAAATGCATCATACCCCATTTCCTTTTTATGGACCGTTAGGATGGGATACGTTCTATTTACGAAAGAATTAAGAAAACGTTTTTTAGCTGCAAACATCTACCAGGTATCAACCTCGAAGGGTGGTTAATGGAACAAATAGCAGAATCAAAAAAAGAATTTTTTCTCACCAGGCCGGTTCAGTTTCTCATCCACTGGCGTCCATTTCCCCCCTATGAACTGATCTGTTATGTCCTGATGTTTGCAGGAGCAACAATGTTTGCCTGGGCAACGATGTTTACCGATGGTATTTACCTGTTTTCTATTGAAATAATCAAACCTATCTTTTTGACCATTGCGACCTTATATTCAGGTTTTTTCGCTGCGCTTATCTGGAATGATATCACCGATAAGGACATCGATATTGTCGTCCATCCCACCAGAGCTATTCCGAGTGGACACATAAGCTCAAAAAAATTCTTTGCGATCGCCCTTGTTTTTTCTGCACTTACCTTTCTTTTCGCTGTTCTCACAAGTCCCTGGTGTCTTCTTCTTGTCGGAGTGACTGCGTTGTTTGTCGCTGTCCATAATAAATATCTCAAGAAAATCATCAAACTGCCTGCGTATTCAGAAATCTTTACTCCTGTTCAGTGGCTTGCTGTCCCGCTTTTCGGGTTCTTCGCAATCTTTACCGCGTTGCCAGCAACAGGAGATATCAACCTTTCAGTTCCCGTGCTCGGGTATCTCTCTATTCACCGCGCTCAGCTCCTCCCGATGTTTCTGCTTGTTTTATTCACGTATTTCGCTGATGATGCACACGACCTTGCAGAAGGGATTCATGATGTGGAAGGAGACCGTAGGCTCGGGGTGAAAACCTACGCAACCTCGTTTGGGCAGAAAAACGCAGCAAAAATCTCCTTTTGTATGTTATTCATCTCAGGGATCCTTGGAATTCTGCTTTGGTTCTTTACTGTTCTTTCGCTTATCTTTCTCATTCCCTTCGTCATTCTTTGGTTCTATACACTTGACCAATCCTACCAACTTATAAAAACAGCGGATGATCTTCAAAGAAAACATATGGGAAAAATCATGGGTAAAAAAGGATATGATTACCTGTTGTTCTCCTTTTCGTTAATCTTTCTTGACGTATTCCTACAACTGATAAACGCGGAATATCTCCACTGGATTAACTCAATAGTTTAGTAAGCAATGCCATTTGTGCCCACAGACGATTCTCCGCTTCATCAATGACAACGGATTTCTGTCCATGCGCAACGTCTATCGTGACTTCTTCGCCATAGTAAATTGGCATGCAATGCATGAAGATCACATCAGGTTTTGCTTTCTTCATTATTTCTTGAGTGACCACATAGTTGGAGAGATCCGTACGTCGTTGTTGTCGTTCATGTTCGAACCAAAACGAAACATGGGTGTCGGTTGCAATCACATCAGTTTGTGCGACCGCGTTGAGATCCTCGGTAATAGTGACGGTATGGTTTTTCTTCCAAGCGATATCTTTTGATCGTGTGGCATAATACTCATTTGGCCAATATTTCTTCGGGGAGATTACCGTTACATTCATTCCAGTTAATGTGCACCCTAAGAGATATGAATGCGCGAGATTATCGTCTCCATCACCAACAAACGTAAAGGTGAGACCTTCAAGTCGTCCTTTTTTTTCTTTTATGGTCATAAGATCAGCAAGGATCTGACAGGGGTGTTCCTCTCGGTCAAGCCCGTTAATCACCGGTACTGTTGCATGCGCAGCCAATTCTTCTAAATAGAGGGTGTTGATTGGCCGGTACATTATTGCATCGACATACCTGGATAACACCCGTGCGATATCTCCAGGGGATTCTCGCTGCCCTATCCCCATCTCACCGCCTGTAAGAAAGATCGCATGGCCACCTAACAACGTCATTCCAACCTCAAAAGAGAGTCTTGTTCGTGTTGATTGGCGCTCAAAAATCATGGCAAGTGTTTTTCCTTGTAAATCATTGAACTGCTTTCCTGCTTTTACATCATGCTTCAATTTAATTCCAAGATCGATGATTTCTTCAATTTCCTCTGCAACATCAAGAATGGAAAGAATATTTTTTTTCATAAGATGGACGCTAGGAAACCAGCTGGAGTTTATTAAAATTATCTTATCGTGGTATCTGCTAGCCTTCTGAAGTAATACGACTAAAAGCAAAAAAAACTATCAATTGGTTATTTTATTGCGGTGGTAACATATCGATAGGGATATTTCTTTGGGAAAAAAACCTTTATTTCATGGAAACCTACATCCTGTATCGCAAGTTGCATTTTATCGGCAGTAAGATGATGGGTTTTTCCAACCAACATTTTTTCGATTTTTATAAATAGATTTGATAGAAACGTATTTGGATGCCATATCTCAATAATAAATATTCTCCCTTGTTTTTTCAAAATTCGAAAAACCTCCCGCAATACGACCTGTTGTTTGGTTTTATAAATGTGGTGTACCGTATTTACGAGAATCGCAAGGGTAAAAGTCTCATCTTTCAGAGGAAATGTTGTCACATCCCCTTGGACGACAGACAATGTTGGATCCTTTACTTTTTGAAGCATACTGCGAGAGAGATCGATAACCATGATATCATCGTTCTGTTTCTTGCTCCGAAGCACCTTGGCAATTAATCCGGTTCCCCCGCCAACGTCGATTATTTTTTCCTCCGGTTCAAGAGTTAAATACTCATTTATGATAAAACACGCACTTGAGTAGTCCTCCCAGATATGTTTCTCAACAAAATTGTATAACATTGCAGTTTTATCAAACGAGGCGCGAGTCATTTTTTATCCTGCTGCTTGGAAAGGATATGCTTTTTAAATAACTTCGCTGTTTTCATCAGCCCTCTCCCTGTGTTTTTCAATGTATCAAAGAATCAAATTTAGGATAAGATGAGTCGCTTCATGTTAAAGGTTTAAATGTAATGATTCTCATTCCTTGTTCATTGCGAGGCTGCATAGGTGACGTCATCATCCTTGTTGAAAACAAAACTCTTTGCGCATCTTGAAACCATGAGACCGTATACGGTGACATGGTGCGGGCTAGTAAGCCTCGTAGGTACGTGCGTTACCTTAGGGAATTTTCCATCGACTTCAGTAGCGCTGCTGGTACTATTCATCCCGATGATGGGCTGGATCGCAGGATTATACCTCTCAGATTATCTCGATAGAAACCTGGATTCTATCCAGAAACCTCATCGTCCCATTCCTTCAGGCAGAATCAAACCAAAAGAAGCGATCATCGTCGGCGCCCTCTTTGCGTTAACAGGTTTTTTTCTGACATTTTTCTTAACACTCTATAATGTCGTCCTTGTTTTTGTTGTCGCTGTCTTGGTATTTTTTTATACGAACGTTTCAAAATCACATGGCTTCAGCGGCAATGTGAACAGAGGGTTGGTTACCATGGCTGCTTATTTTTTTGGAATATTTGCTACCGGTGTTCCCCTTTCCTCGCTTCCGCCTTATGTGTGGTTGCTCTCCATCGTCTTCCTTGTGCATGACACGAACAGCAATCTTGTGGGCGCGATTCGAGACATCGAAGGAGATAAAAAAGGCGGCTATCGGACAATTCCAGTAAAATATGGAGTAAAAATCTCTATTTATATCTCTGTGCTGTTAACCGCTGTATGGCTTCCTCTGTCGTTGATCCTTCCGTTGTACTATCGTTTTCTAGCCATCCAATTTTATCTGATCATGATCATCGATACAACCATTCTCCTCTTTATGTACCTGTATTTATTTCGATCCATATTGTCATATTCACGGGAAAAAGGGTTACGGTTCCATGAATTCTTTGTCATCGAACGAATCACTCTTGCCTCCGCGTTCATATTTGGAATAGCGAATATTTCCATAGCAATCCTGGTGTACCTCCTTGCACTTGTTATCACCAGTGGCTCCCAATATCTTCTAAGGAAACGATATGAGTTCCAGGTGAAGAGCGCATGAAATGTCTCGTCACAGGAGCTGCAGGATTCATCGGAAGTTCATTAGTACGACGACTCGTTTCCGAGGGTCATGATGTCCGCGGTATTATCCATCATACTCAACCGACATATTTTGACAAACGAGTGGAATACATTTCTGGTGATATCACCAACCCTGAATTTCTCAAACCTGTCATGGACCAGGTCGATGTCGTTTTTCACTGTGCCGCTGTTGTGAAAGACTATGGACCTAAGGACGTTTTCAATCGAATAAACGTCGAGGGAACAAAAAACCTTATCGCAGCCAGCGAAGCATCCTTGGTGAAGAAGTTCATCTTTCTTTCCCACATCAGATATGAATCAGGAAAAAACACGGGGTACTATCATGAAACCAAGGCGATAGCAGAACAAAGCCTCATGGAGAAATATACGCATAATCAGTTTCCCGTTGTCATCATTCGTCCTGGAAACGTCTATGGACCTGGTGCAACAACCTGGGTGTTACGACCCCTTCAGGCAATTCAAAAAAACCGAATTGCACTTATCGATAAAGGAACAGGTATCTTCCTGCATACCTATATTGAGAATCTCCTCGATGCCTTACTTATTACATTACATGAGCCCCATGCAGTCGGTGAGATTATTGATATCACTGATGGGGATAATACCACTACTTGGGGTGATTATTTAAACGCCCTAGCAAAAATGACTGGTAAACCTCTCATTAAGAAAAACATGTCCAAACGAACCGCATTAGTTGTAGGCAAACTCATGATGGTAGGATATACTCTTTTTAAAATCGAGCCGTGGGTGACACCCGTAGCCATTGAAATATTTGCCAATCAAAATACAGTATCCATAGAAAAAGCAAAAACTCTTTTAAGATATGAACCCCTGGTTGATTTCACTAATGGATTAGAACATGTTGAACGATGGCTAAAAACAAAAGGTTATATTACATGAACTTTCCTTTTTTGATTGGGAGAATAAGATGGTTAAACATAGGAGACAGATAATGAACATGCAAGGACAAAAACACGAATCACTAGTGTTTACCATTGCCTCCTTTTTTTTAAAAACTTTTAGCAGAAACATGAACGCATTCGCACTAAAATTCATCAGCGATTATCTGTTTATCATCGTTGAAAAAATCATTGTAAAACTCCCCTCGCTTCTTCTACCGTATATCACCTATTATGAGGATATTGTCGATAACGAAATAAATCTTGCTAAAATCACCAAACAGGATACCGTTCTCCATATTGGCTGCGGACCAATTCCTTCAACCTCTTTGCTTGTTACCCAAAAAACAGGAGCTCGTACAATTGGGATTGATAAAAATATTCTGTCTGTTCAAGATGCACAGTATTGTGTTCATGCAGTACACCAAGAGAATCAGATTCAGATACATCATGGAAACGCACTCACCTACGCAATGCAATCCTCTCACGTTATTATTGTCTCCCAAGGTATTGAACCACGATATGAGGTATTAGAACATATCGCGAACACCATGGGTCCTGATACTCGAGTAATCTTTCGTACGTTCTCCTCTAAGGATGGAGGTATTACCACACAGGATGCGATCCTGTGCACTCTCTTCACTGTTGGTAACATTGTTTCACATCCTCAGCATGGCATCCTTATATCGGTCCTCCTTAGGAAAAAAACAGGTATGTAAAAAATACATGTAGAAAATACTTTTTCTGGTTCTGAGAAAAGCATGGTTGTTATAAATATTTATTAAATAGGGGGTACATACAAATTACTAAGGAAACTAAAAATTGACGTGAGGGATTTCTCATCATTGAACGATTTGCTCCTTATATAAAATCCGTATTACGCGATAAAGAAGCGCCATCGCACAACACCTTCGCACCACCTGTTTATCGACTCACCAGATTCATCCTTGAACGTTATAAATGGTTGAGACTCAAACAAGCCCTTCTCTACGCGTACACCGCCTCACCCTTCTATCATCAACTGTTTCAAAACCATCATATCAAACCCCGTGATATCACCACCTATGCTGATCTGACGAAACTCCCGATGGCGACTCCTGATGACCTTCAAGCAGACCCACGTTCCTTTTTTTGTGTCTCTGACGAGAAATTCATCAAAGTATTTACCACATCAGGTACCACCAGTGCACCAAAGAAAGCGTATTTCACGCAGCGAGACATTGATTCAATCATCAACTCTTCAGTCACCGGTATGCGTCTTCTCTACCACGTCACCCCTCATGATATTGTCCGGCTCACTTTTGAAGAAGGATACGGCACCGAGATATGGGGAAACCGGTACTGCCTTGAACACACCTTTGGGAAAATCGGTGCACTTACCCTAGTAACCGGACGATTAAAAATCGAGGATGAGCTGAAAATGCTCCTCGATTATAAACCAACTGTTTTTATGGATGTCTCCTCACGCATCAATTACCTCACCACAGAATTAAAAAAACTCCATGACCTTGATACCCTCGGGATCAACCGTATTCTCCTTGGTGCAGAGCCAACCCCAAATACTATGAGAAAAAAGATTGAAAAAGCCTGGAACACCGATGTCTACATGGGGTACGGGACTACGGAGTTTGGAATGAACATGGCTGGTGAATGCGAAGAAAAACACGGGATGCATATGACGGAAACTAATTTCCTTACCGAGGTTATCGACCCTTCGACCGGAGAACATCTTGAGGATGGTGAAATCGGAGAGCTTGTATTTACTACTCTGAACCGAGAAGGCATGCCGTTCATTCGATACCGATCGCATGACCTTGGTCGTATCATCCCTGATCGGTGTCCATGCGGGTTACCACTCAAAAAAATAGAGATAAAAGGCAGGACTGATGATATGCTACCAATCGGTGCAGGAGATAATCTCTTCACCAGGATGTTCGACGATATCCTCTTTGGTCAACCTGAGGTCATTGAATATCAGGCTATCTTTGAACGAAAAGAAGGGAAAGACCATATCACCATCATCGCTGAAACCACTACGATTACCGATACTCTTCGGAAAAAAATCTTGACTGGGCTTATGGAGCTTCCGGAGATCAACAATGGTGTACATATCTCAAATACGGTCGCACCCCCTCTCGTTCAACTCGTGAAACCGAATACACTCGACCGGAATTCATTAAAAGCAAGACGACTCATCGATAAAAGAAATCTCTACGACTAAACCATTTTGTATCATTACGGTTTTATTTGTTTCTGTTGGTTTGACTTTTTCGTTCTACTACACCGAAATCGTAATATTGGTTTTGGTATTAACCGTAATTGCGCAATCATTTTTTTCCCCAGATAATGTGAATCTACCTCAATGATGATCCCAACCCCTTTGGGTGGTTTGAGGATATCAATTCGCAGGGAATTATGACCGATAATTGATACCTGTCGTTGTGGTTCTATTTTACATATTCCAGTAAGCGGTATTTCCTCTTTGTCGTCACTGTAGTATCCTTTCGTGATTCCAGGGGCTTCACAGATGACAAAAGCAAGCCAATATCTTCCGTTGGGGAACCGTGAGACATATTCCCGGCATTCTTGAGTCATCGTGAACCGCAGGTGAAGTGTTTCTTTTTCTTTCATCGCTGTGATTTCGAAATCAGAGGGGTACGCAAAATCGTAGTTCTTCGCTGTCTGTATGGTATTATACCGAAAATCTATGTTATTAAACTCCGTGTAGATTTTTCCGTCTTTTGAGAGAATCAGTATACCGGTTGCAGGTCCTTCCATCATCCAGAAAAGGCTATTCCCGTAGAAGATCGTCCATCCGTTATTAAGAACAGTCCATACCCAGTCATAACCTAATGGATTATTTTCTGTACTGAACATGATTGTTTCTGGTACGCGGAGTTTCCGATTTCGTAACCACCATTCAATAAGTCGTGCATAGGTGGATATTGTTTTCTTACCGTCTTTGACCGATGAGAGCGGATTTCTATAGGAGAAATTCCCCCAGACATGCTCGAAATATCCGGTTCCTTTTATGGTGAAGAGTTTTCCATGAATTTTTATTGTCCCAGAAATCCTTGTTTTTGGGATGAATCCGTACCGTAAGAACCCGAGCCCCATCGGGACCCATCCATTTGTTGCTTCTTGTGCGACCCAGTGGGGAAAGGATTCTGCTTGTATTGTAAAATCAATTTCAATATCCTGGTCTGGATCCCGGAAATGAGCTTCATAGGCAGGATATGATCCTTTCATGAATGAATCGTTGAGGCCCACATCAAAAGCGTCTTGTCGTGCCCGTAATGGAGCACCTGGTATGCGCATGTAGGAGACGTAATGACGGTTTGCCTCTTGGTCAAATAACGTGATATTGCAGAGAGAATCAATTTGTTTTTTGTCGACGACCCCTTCACTAAACGTTGCCTTTATGCTCCATTGTTTCTGGTTTTCTTGTGTGGTGAAGAACCCTATCACTGCCCACCATTCAAGATTACGGGAAAGGTGTCCTTTTTCATCCTCAGCTGTCCAGGGATTCTCCGCGTTGTTTTTCTGCGTCATTGTCTCACTAGTGATTCGATTCTGTTCTTAAATAGTTTTTAGAATATGAAACAAACCGGTTGGCGACAATAAATAATTGGGTTTAGAATTTGAAATCTCTTTTATAGTAGAGTCGGAACGAGTAATTTGTCCCTGCGGGGAGGACCGCTGATACTCTTTTTACGATGACAAACGTCCGAAGCGCACGAACAATTATATTTGGCATGGTGTAAAACTTTTTTGCAACCTTCCTGGTGCCCTCAAACAGTTCTTTTTCTGTCATGTTTTTTGGTTTGAAAACAACCTCGACTTGGTTATATCTTTTCCAGTCTTTCGTAAGCAGTCTTCCCTCGCGCTCCAGTCGATCAAATAATGGTGTCCCTGGGTACGGGGTAAGAATATTGACTTCTACTGCATCCAACTCCCATTCATACATCTTCTCTAGCGTCGCATCAAAGATATCAGGCGTGTCTTGATCAAAACCAAAGATGATGCCGCCCTGGATCGCCATCCCATGTTTATGGACTCGTTTAATCATCCGTTTGAAATCCTCGACTTTGTTGACCGTTTTTTTAATCCCATTAAGTGATTCCTGGCTGACGGACTCAAAGCCGACGAACCATTCCACACATCCTGCTTTGTAGGCAAGATCAAGGAATTCATCATCGATTTTTCCTAGTACATTTGCGTTTCCATTAGCGACCCATCCTTTGTGAACCTTCTGTTTGATAAGTTCCTTGAAAAGTTCCCGTGCGTAAGATGGGTTGACCGTGATGCTAGGGTCATGGATGGCGAAAACCCGGTTCGGCATCTGTTGGATTTCTTCAACGACGTTTTTAATGGGTCGTTGTTTCACCCCATGTTTACAGAAACTGGCGATTGCGCAAAACTCGCATTGATTGGGACATCCCCTAGTAGATTGCACTGCGCCAGCGATGGGGTTCTGTCGGATCAGGTCTCGTCGAATCGGAGGGATAGCTGCCATATCAAAATCTGGGTTTGGCCCGTAGAATGGTTTTAGCTTTCCTTTTTCTGCATCCTTGAGAAGTTCAGGCCAGATTGCTTCAGCTTCCCCAAGCACGATACTATCCGCATGTGGTTTTGCTTCGTCAGGCATCGCGGTCGGGTGATACCCTCCAAGGACAACTTTTCGTCCTCGTCGGCGGAACTCATCAGCAAGCTCGTAGACCCGAGGTGCGGTCATCGTATAACTCGTGATTCCCACCAGGTCAGCTGGTTCATTAAAATCAAGGTCTTCATAGTTCTCATTGATGATTTTTACTTCATGATGCCGCGGTGTGATCGCAGCTAAATGCGGTAACGTGATAATAGGATACCCAAACAGAACCGAACTCCATGATCCTTTATCAGAATGAATAATTGCTCCATGTTCAATTCGTGGAAAAACCAGTAAAATCTTCATAGATCACCTTGGTATGCCATATGTGCATATTTAACACTTTTGAAACAAGTGGAAACGAAGCGAGTTCTGAGTTCATACAACCTCATGGGATATGTCTCGGCTCTTTCCCTCGATATACTGCTTCAGCAAAGTTTATCCTTCTCATCACCGGCTGTGATGATATTTCTTCGAAGTAATGGGCGGAAAGGCCAGCGAGCCTTCCGTAGATAAAGAGTGCTTTTGCAATGGATGGATTCAGATCCATATCTGCAACAATACCTCCGATAACTCCATCAACATTGATAGGGAGATTCATTCCTCTGACCTGTTCAAAGAGTGCGCTTACCGTCTTCGAAAGTTTCATATGTTCACCAGCAACACCAGTCTGAGACGCGATGTTCCAGAGCACATCACGTCGCGGATCCTTCGTATGCACTCGATGACCTAACCCCTCGATTCTTTTTCCTTTCTCAATGTAATCTTTCATGAGAGCTCGTGCAGATTGAGAAACATCAATGTGTTCCTTTTTTGATTTTTCAATGCACTCATGAAAAAACTGAGCTGCTTTTGCACCAGCACCCCCATGAACATCGGTGATAACGCCAATACCTTGAGCAACTGCTACTTCATACGGCGTCCTCGTTGATGCTGCGATTATCGTAGCCTGTGCAGAGGGGGGTGTGACACCATGATCCACCGATGCAACAATCATCGTTTCAATCATCCGAGACTGTTTTTCGTTCACTGTTGCATTTCCTGTGATCGCACGATACATAACGTGGGAAAATGGCTCGTTTCCGCTGAGTTTCTCCAAGGCTTTTTCCGTGTCCAACACGCCACTAAGATAGCGCGCTGTCCGTCCCAAGCAAAACATCGTCTTTTTTACTGCTCCAGAGGTTCCCTCTTGCGGGTATTGGGCTAACGTGTCGTCCAGCACAAGATACTTGACAAGGGTCTTGGAGATATCCTCATTTTTCAGCCGTTTCACTTTCGGAATTGGTAATGTTGCAGCCTCTACCGCGATTTTTCGCATTTCTTCTGCTGTTTTTTTATCGGGGAACTCCTCTTTTACGAGAAGATACGCGGTTTCTAAGAACCCTTTCCGCTCAATGATCTCTTGGAGAGAATACCCGGATAGTATGAGGTTATTTGGTAACACATTCGTAATGATGGTCCCCCAGCTTGGTTTTTCTGGTGGTGCGTCCCATACCGTCTTCATTTTTTTATAGTAATTCTCCGTGTTAAAATAGGTTGCGTTGTGCAGTTTTGTTTGTACTTCCTTCATAAGATCGTACTGGCTGTTTGCGACCGGGACTCCTGCGTTTTCAAACGCTTGTCTCTTTGATTGGAATGTCCCATAGGCTTGTCCTGGGGAGACGATCGCACCGGCATGACCCATGGTTTTTCCTTCAGGGGCATGGTTCCCAGAGATTAGGGCAACGATTGGTTTCGGGTACTTCTTTGGGTTTTTCTTGATATCCTCTGCGAGTAGTTCCTCCTGGCAGCCACCAATCTCTCCTGCGACAACGACAAGATCCGTGTTTTTGTATTCCATGGCAAGGGAAACAAGATCACGAAATGTCGAGCCGATCGCTCCATCGCCACCAACTCCGAGCACGGCATTTTGAGCGATACCGATACTTGCCAACGCATCTGATAAATGATAGAGGATTGCTCCACTCCGGGAGATAATCGTAACACCTTTTGGACCAAATGATTCAGAGGAGATTTCCTGCGGATAAAACACATCAGGCAGCATCCCTATCTTAATTCCCTCTGGAGGGAAAATGACACCAGGGGTGTTTCCTCCGATCAGTAACGTGTTATGTTTTCGTGCAGCGACAAGAATATCACGGACATCTCGTAGAGGGATGCCTTCGCTGATGAGAACCACTATCGGTATCCCTGCCTCGATGACTTCGATAGTAGCGTCTTTTGCCGTCGAGTAATGACGCCAGATGCTTGCTGCAGCGATATGAGGATGTTCTGCGAGGCATTCTTTAACCGTGTCATAGATAGGGATTGTCTCCAGAAGTCGTGTCCCGCCACGGCCTGGGGCTATTGCTGCTGTAATCATGGTGCCGTATTGTTGCATGAGTGCTGCGTGTCGTGTTCCCTGTCCGCCGAGGCCAACGATCACGGTTTCAATCATTCCGGTTTTTTTTATCTCCTGTGCAAGATCAGGGCGTTTTTTACTGATAAGGGAGTATAACATTCCTTGGTCAGGTGCGATTTTCTTCATAGTTTCCACCCCTTGGATTCACACGTTTTTTGGATTCCTTCGCGGATCACATCAGCCATGATCCGTTGATTTCCTATGACAATGTGTACGTCTTTTAATGCATCAGCGTGTTCATGTTTTTCTTTTTCTAAAAACGTGCGTGCGCTTGGGAGATCAGTCCCGACCATTCTTCCATAGATAGGGATCATCCGTAGTCCTTTTTCATGGCGTTCCACTACTGCTTTTATGAGACCGCGAATGAAGATGTCACAGCTGGATATCCCGCCGAACCGTGAGGTAATGATAAGGTCGACAGCAGGGTAATCCATGAGCAGATGAAACATTTCTGCTACTCTGTTTTGTGTTGGTCCTCCGCCGCTATCCATGAAGTTCACGGGAACAATACGGTCATGGAAAAATCGTTTTCCAATAGTGGCAACCTCATCAATGGAAAATATGCCATAGCCAGCGCCACCTGGGACAAGGCCAACATAGAGTTTCTTCGGATCTTTTTTGAAATTCTCAGGGAGTAAATCGATATAGGGGAATCCAGCTGCCTGGGCTCTGAGCTCGTTTTTTGTCCGCTCCGCAACATCATGTCGTTTTTCAGAAATCCCCAGCATCTGCAACAAATCATTTTGTCTGAACAGCGCATTGTCATCTAGGACGAGTTTCGCGTCAGCAGCAATCACACCCTTTGACGTGAGGAGTAGCGGATTGACCTCGCATAATCTTGCATCACACCGTTGATAGGTCTCATATACCTTGGAGATGATATCAGCAAGGTTATCCTGAAGTTCGTTTCTTTTCTTCGTATCTATTTTTTTATCTAAATTGTTAGAAAGAGCAGAAGCAAGCTCTTGTGCTATTTTTTTCGGTAGCGTTTTCGTGTTATCAACGATCTCTCGCTTCACGATAGATTCTGGTTTTTCACGAGCAACTTGTTCTATGTCAACACCGCCAGAGGCACTCACCATGACCACATTGTTAAACGTCGCAGGGTCCATGGTCGTACCAATGTAACAGGCACCGAGATCATCCACCGCTTCTTCTAAAAGAATACTTTCTACAGGTAATCCTTTGATCTTCAGATTAAACAATGTTTTTACGAGTGATTTTGCTTCAGCCATGCTCTGAGCTTTTTTAATACCACCTGCTTTTCCTCTTCCACCAACCAAAACCATGGATTTTAACATAAGAGGAAAATTCATCGGTACATGGTCAAGTTCTTCCGCAGAATGAATGACGCCATATTGTTTCGGAATAGGGATTTTCATGGTATCAAAGATTTTTTTCACTTCGTATTCGTACAACTTCATGTTCTCAATAGCTCCTATTTGCTCAATGCTTTTTTAATTTCAAAGTCGATGAAATCACAGTGATGAATGATAATTGCTTCCGGAGACCGATTCATGGTGTCGCCTTCATGAGAATGAGCGGCGATAATATGCACCACCTCTTTGGGAAGCATGCATTCTTCGGCAAGTTGTGCGCCAGCCGCGGGATGTCGCATTTTCTCCCCAAATTTACTTTTAACGATTTTCCCGTCTTTCATTTCATATTCAAGGAGTTTTCCGACATCATGCAGAAGAGCACCAGCGATGAGATGGTCTTTGTTGAGGTGCTCCTCTCGCGTATTCCCCACATTTCGGACCAGTGTCGTAATTCGTTTGGTATGATCAACAAGTAACCCTGAGTTTTCAAAAATAAGAGTAAACGGGATCTCCTGGAGTCGTTGCCATTTCCCACGATCAGCAGCGGTTTTCCATACGTTCACGACCTTGTTTCTGAGGTCTTTATCTTGTATCCATGTAAGTTCTGAAAAACAGTTCACAATATCGGGTTTTTCTATCATAGAATGCCTCCGTACTGGGTTTTGGGGTAATTGTTCACTGTATTATAAAAATATGCGTCTGCATCAAATGGGTACTAACTGTAAAGATAACTATTAATATCCTCCTGTCAGAAGCACTCTATAGCGATATCGTTTGGTGAAGAATGAAATTCAGAAAGATTGATACGATTATCATCGTAGCACTCATCGTAGTTTCTACGCTTTTTTTATACAAGGCAGATTATATAAGTTCATTTCTGCCTTCTGATGATCAGACTCCACCAGATACCGGTGACAATACGACAACCACACTACCACCGGTGAAACTCCCAACTCCACCAAACTCTCTTATTCCTGCATATCGACGGGATGTCTCATCAGAGGATGAAGGAGTGCATTTCAACGAACTCCGTATCTCCCGAGAGTGGTGGTATTTTAACGCTGTTTTTAACGATAGCTTGAGTCAGTTGATGGATTGGTCGATTGCGGTCAGTTTCAACCATATGGCCCGTGGCGATCTTCTTGGGACAAATAAACCTGATTTGCTTGTCGTCAGTGTCCTTGGCAACAAGAGTGAAACCTATGGTGGGATGACGAACAAGGAGCATTATCTGGGGATCCTCAAAGAAGGAACTCTTATTGCTGGCTCTCCGGGGGTGAAGATTCAGTTTGAGAACTCCTGGGCCGAAGGGTCGTATCCGCGTTGGCATGTCCATGCAGAGGATTCGGATATTGATACGATACATGAGATTGTCATCGATTTGGATTATACTGCTCGATCCCTACCGGTTTGGGTACTGGGATCACGGGCGTTTGATAAATCCGAAAGCGAGGTTGCCAACTACGTGTTGCTTGGTTGTGATGTGTCCGGGACAGTGACGATCGATGGACAGACCTACACCGTGAAGGGAACAGGTTCCCATGAGCACTCCTGGACTCCGCATGCAATCACACGACTCGCGATTGGCGGCTGGGACTGGTTCTCACTTACCTTGGATAACGGATGGAACATCTACGCAGCAAATTATCTCCCAAGTCCTCAAACCGTCTCTGGTGCATTGTCAAAGCTTGACCCGTTTGGTACTCTCTTAATCACCACTGATCGAGGAGAAACTATCACGGAGCTGAAGGACGTGAATCTGAAAATCACCCAGAAAGACGAAAAGGTGTTCCCCTTGGTGAAACTGCCATCCGCCTTCAGCGTTAAAGCAGATCCAAGTGTAAATCCGCTGTATGTGATCAGTCAAGCACTCCTATACGGAACGAAAACAACGTTAAATGCAGACCTCGAAATTACTCATGCGACCAGTAAAATATGGAAGTTCCCCACGTATATGGGGATGAAAATCGGGTATTGCACGATTGATGGAACCATCTCATGGTCTGATGATGACGGTGATCATGAGGTCCCGGTCCACGGAATCGGCGTGTCGTGGAATATGCGTGCGCTCTTGTGATTATTTTGCTACTTCCACGGTTGCGTTATCCGCGTTCAACACCACGGTATCCCCGTCTTTGATCTGGTCAATGTCGATCTTATCAACACACGGGATCGCTGCAAGGATGACGCCGGTTGCAACAATCGTTTCTGTTTCTTTGTTAATGATTCCTTTTGGGGCGGCGCCGTTCTTCTGCAACCCGTAAATAACATAGGAGCCGACGGTAGAGCCTTTTCCGCAGGGGAACACTAGGATTTTATCTTTCACGCATTTTCCTTCCAACGGATGACCTTTTTCTATGACAATACCGGTTTTGATATTGATGCCCCCGTAAAACCCGATGGGCTCTTTTGATACGAGTGCGACTCCTTTTACTTTTCCTGGTGAAATCGTCCGTCCTTTCATCATAATGCTGCCTCCAGGAGTTTGTCCATGCTTGCAAAACAGACGTTTTGTTTACAGAACCCGGGGAGGTAGTTTGCTGCTTTCCCAGAGTTCACCCCAGTTGTTTTGTATCCCATATCTTCAATAGGTGAGACCACCATGCAGGTGTCAGCGACAATTTGCCCTCCTGCTTTTTCTATTATGTCGGTGTATCCCATACGGTCCGCCGCTTCTTTCATCATCCGTGAGGTGCACACCCAGACCGGTTTTTTAAGATGTTTTCCTTTGAGTTTCTCCGCAACTGAGGATATTTCTCGTAAGGATGCATGGGGGCATCCAAGGATAACGATGTCTGGTTCTTTGCCGGTATTGAGTTTCGCGTACGCCTCATCTACCTCTTTTTTCGTAATAGCGATGGTCTCCAAGCTGTCTTTTTTCACGAGGTCTGCTTCAGGGGTGAGTCCTTCAACGTGGTACAGTGCGACTGCTCCTGAGGCAGCCATTGCCGCGCCCAGTGCTTTGAGTTGATCCGTGTCAGCATTTTTTATTCCAACGAAGTACGGTATTTTGTTTTTGATTTGTTTGCCGACATAGTAGCCGAGTGCGCCGAAGTCCGCATCAAACGTGAGATCAGCTTCAACCTTAATTTTAATAGTTGGTTGTCGGTTTTCCCAGAGATGAAACCCATAATTCGGTGTTTTCCCACAGATAGCTGCTGCGAGTGCAGAGGGTCCTCCTTCTCTGTTGGTTCGTGCGCCAATCACTGAGTTGGAAAATGAAATGGCAGAGGATTCTGACCAGGCGATGTGTTCGCGGAACCTGGGGAGGTTTCCAGCAAGGTACGGTGTGCAGGTTGCGGTAATCACGATTCCCATGCTTTTAAACGCTTTCATGATGCGCAGCTGGTTAGCTGCAAAATCCTTAGGGAACTTGAGTTTCTCCCAGTTTTCCAGATCCATGCCTGCTGGGTTCAGGAAGGTAAGGACTTTGACCTTTGCGCCTTTCGCGGCGAGATCCTCAAGAAATTCAGTTCCTGGGTCTGCAATAGATTTATAGGAGACACCAGCGACTTGTACTGAGCCTACCGGTATCATTTTGTCAGCGCCGTAAATATCACCTAATTGAACGATCAATCGGAACATACGTTCAACGACTTCTCCTTGTTCGCCCTGGAGAATATGTTCTTCTTCTTTTGTCAGATACATAATACGTCAGTCCTGTATGGACAGGGTTATATGCTCGGATTATTTTATTGTTTTTGTCTGTCTATGAAACTGAAACAACAATCTGCTGATTTCATTGTCCAGGAAATCCCTAGTTTTAAGGTTTCCTCTGAGAAGGATGAGCATACGGTTTTTTTGCTGGAGAAACAGGAGATTGATACTTTCGATGCGATACGTCTGATAGCAAAGAAACTTCGCATTTCGCTCTTTGAGATCGGATATGCGGGACTCAAGGATAAGCATGCACTGGCTCGACAGTACATTTCGATTCCAACACGTTTTAATGTACAGAGGCTGAACGTTGATTCTTTAACCCTCAGTTTTGTTGGGTATCATCGAAAGAAAATCAAGATCGGTGATCTTGTTGGGAACCGGTTTACGATTATGGTACGTGATGTGAGTGAGAATGAACTTGCTGATGTTTCTGGCAGAGCAGCAATGATACCTGTATCCGGTGTCCCGAATTATTTTGATTCCCAGCGGTTCGGCAGCGTCATCGATCACGAGTTCATCGGAAAATACCTAATATTAAAAAAATACGACCATGCGGTGAAACAGTATCTGACTGCGTACCAGAAATCAGAGCCAAAAAAAATCAAAGATGAGAAACGAAAAATACTCTCTTCTTGGAATGATCTTTCCAACGTGCGGGTGTACAATAAAGCGTTTGCAGTGGTTATAAAAGACTATGTAACGACAAAGGATTGGCGATCAGCGTACCGCAAGATTCCTGCGCATCTCCGGGAGATGTTTGTGAATGCGTACCAGAGTTACCTGTGGAACGAATGTGTCAAAGAAGTACTAAAAGAGGTTGTTGAGAAGAAAAAGTTGTACTCGGTGGAATATGCGATTGGAGCGTTACTTTTTTATGTAAATCTCTCAGAGGATGAGATGAAAAAAATTCCAGGGACATTTCAGACCATCAGTGATAGTGTAACTTTATATGATGTTGAACAACGGATTGTTGATCGTGTTCTTATAAAAGAGGGACTAACGCTTGCTGATTTCGAAATAGAATCAGAAACGGGAAATTTCTTTAAAACACGTGCACGACAGGTTCTTCTCATACCAGAGGATTTCACAATCTCAAAACCTGTAAGAGATGAAATCAACAGCAAAGGAAATACACAACGTTTTAAAATTCAGGTGTCGTTTTCATTAATGAAAGGAAGTTATGCCACCTTAGTCACCAAACGATTATTTAATCATTAATACATCAAATTCTCTCTACCAATTTCTTGCTATTCTCTATAAGAAGATCGATTTCTTGTTTGGTCGCATGATCAACATGCACGCCACCAATCGCGACAACCTTGGTCTTGTATTTACTACATGCTATCTCTGCAATCGGTTTTAACACAATGTCGTCGTAATGTCCGATGAGCCTGATTGCCTGCGCTGGTTTTCCAGGTTCGCAAATCACCACACCACCAATATGAGAACGTTCTCCTCCACCGAGAAAAAAAACTAGATCGTCACCGATCTTCTCGCGCTTCAGCCAGACCTTATATTTTCCTTTACCGGAGGTAATCATCAAGATTCACTTTCGAATATTTCACGATCTCATATTTACTCTTCTCAACATCGAACGGGATCGTCGCATCCACACCAACCTTATCGGTGAGTGCCTTCTTTCCTTCCTCTTGCTTCGACGACGGATCAAGGGAACTGCCTGGCTGATCGAGTTTCACCACCAGGTCCTTTCCTGCCTGGAACCGGGTTGCGATCGCCCATTCCACCGCATTTGGATTGTAGATATCAACATCATCATCAACGATCACCACATGCTTCATACTCTTATGACCGTTGAATGCAGCCTCAATTGCTTTCTTCCCGTCATCAGGATTCTTCTTCGAAATCTGCACGACCCCGTGGAGCCATGAGCCGCCACCCATCGTCACCAGCACGTTCTTACAGGCAGCAACTTTACTGACCTCATCATAGATCGTCGGCTCTTTTGGCATCCCCATCAGTGTCTTATGTTCAAGCCTGCCAGGGATCAACGCCTGATACATCGCGTCCTTCCGGTGCGTGATACAATCAATAACAAACACGGGTTCCTTTCGTTCGAAATCACGGGTCTCTGTGAGATCCACAAACGGTCCCTCACGATCCACCTCTTTAATCAATCGTCCTTCAAGGACAAACTCAGACTCTGCTGGAACCTCCAGGTTCTTGGTCTTGCATTTCACCATCTTCATCGAATCAAGCGTATGTGCAATAGAAAACTCATCAACACCAGACGGTGGACCTAGCGACGCAGCGATCATCACTGAAATGGAATTGCCAATACATACCGCCATCTCTAAATCACCACTGACCTTATCATACGTTGTTCGCGTCTGCCGACCTTTTATCAACCGAGCAGTAAACCGGTTCTGCCCATGCTCCATCAACCGATGATATGCGACATTCCGGCCGGTCTGCGGGTCTTTAATCGTCGCAACCGTTGCCGTTGCATACCTGCCACCGTCACCATCAACATGAAACAATAAGGGTAATTTCTTCAGGTCAGGATTCTTTATCACAACCTCCTGACAAGGACCTTTCTCGACAACCTCGGGAACCTTCGGATGACGCAGCCCCTCCACCAGCTTCATCATCAACTTGTCTTTGGTTGTCCTTAGACCCTGCGCGATGATATCCCGATCAGAGGTAATCCCACCGAACACTGGAAATTCATACCCTTTGACGTTCTCAAAGATCACAGGTTTCTCATTGAGTGAATACATGATATTGGCAATCTCATACTTCACAGAAACCTCTTTTTTTATCCGAACAAGCTTCTCCTGTTCCTCAAGCTGTTTCAGAAACGGACGAAGATTCATACTTACTCCACGTTCTCCCGCGATGCACCAATCACGGTTTTCACGGTCTGAAACCCTTCCTTCTCAATAGCGGTCGTAACCTTATTCTGCAGATCCTTTCCTGGTGTCAATGCAAGCATGTTACCCCCAAGACCACCACCAGTCAACTTCGCACCCAACGCACCTGCGTCACGCGCGATACTCACCAAGAAATCCAATTCCCGCGAAGACACCTCGATTTGTTGCAGGAGTTTATGATTCTCGTTCATCAACTTCCCTAAATTAGTATACGCTCTATCCTGAATCGCCCGTTTCGCAAGATACGCGATATTCTCAGCCCTATCAAAGATCTCCTGATATTTCTTCAGATTCTTCTCTTTTCGCTGTTTCACTCCATCCACCGCTGCTTTTGTATCGGTAACCTTCCCGGTGTTTCCGATCACAATCTCCACTGGATTTAAGAGAGAAATCCGATCAATCACGTTCTTTTCTCCTTTCTGAAACCAAATCAAACCACCATACGTCGACGCAGTATTATCAACACCAGACGGAGTCCCATGATATCCTTTTTCCCCCTCATACGCAATCTCATTAATCTGCTCATCAGACAAATCAAGCTCATAAGAATCAGCAAGCGCACGCGC
>JAPKYG010000197.1 GCA_026394435.1 Methanobacteriota archaeon
TCTGTTAGGTGATATTCCTCTATTATTTTTCCTGTTAAGTCCTTAATAGTTATCGTACCACCTGTCATAAAGACAGCGGTAAAGAATTTATGAACAGGTGGTCTAAAAATAGTTAAAAATAATGTTTTTTCTGCATGTCCATCTGTTATAATCATCTCTACTGTAGTATGATTTACATTTGCTGGGCGGGGAATATTTTTTTGTGGGATTGTTATAGCTGACCCTGGTAACTGTGTTGCAGATATGGTTGTTAATCCAGTTATTAAAAACAGGCTTACTATTCCTATTGCCAATATTCTTTTTTCCATATGTCTCATCTTTATATATTTTTATTATATAAATATTGTTACAGCAGTTTTTACACTAATTTTTTTCCTAAATTACCATATAATTATTTATTTGTAGAACTTCGAAATTAGCAAAAGTAATTTTTACCGCTGTAATTTTATTCCACGCTGATTCTGATAATTACCCGATTTCTTATCATAAAGTTCAGAAGGTTTAGATGAAAGATGTTCGAATACAATCTGACAGAAACGGTCACCTATAGGTATCTCTAGCTCTGTGTCATTTGAATTGAAACAACTTATTGTCAATGTCCCATGGAATCCAGCATCAACCTTTCCAAAACTTGCCATGACTCCTTTTCTTGCGTAACTTGTTCTTATCCACAGTTGGCTGGTAATCTGTGATCCCATCTTTACAAATTCTTTCGTACTAATCGCAAACCACGTAAGTGGCGGGATCTTTGCTTTCCCTTCTTTGACATGTTGATCTGTTTTACGTATGTAAACTTCATCGATTGACAGGTCATAGCCATTGGGTGTTAGATTTTTTTCACTAAAAGGTTCTATATCAAGCTCTTTATGTTTCATAGAATTCTTAATATCATTATCCGATAAAATAGTCATAGAACCACTTATTATCTTGATTCAATGGTAATACTCTTTATAACAATATCTTTCAAGGGTTTATCATTTCCATCTTTTTGAACTTTGGATAAGTCATGCACAACATCCATACCTTCAATCACTTTACCAAAGACCGAATGATGTCTGTCAAGCCATGGTGTTGGGGCTACTGTTATGAAAAACTGTGAACCCCCGGTATTTGGTCCTGCATTTGCCATTGAAAGTATTCCTACCGAATCATGTTTTAAATTTCTGTGGAACTCATCTCTGATGGTATAGCCAGGTCCGCCGGTTCCCGTTCCATGTGGGCATCCACTTTGAATCATAAATTCATCTATAACCCGATGAAAAATAAGACCGTTGTAGAATCCCTGATTTACTAGTTTAATGAAATTTGCTGTTGTAATCGGTGCTTTGTCTTCAAAAAGTTCAATTGTAAACTTGCCTTTATTTGTTTCAATTATTGCTTTTCTATTTGTCATATCTCATCAACCTCGCGTTTATTGATTGACTATCGTGATGCTATTGATGATTACATCGGTTAAGGGTTTGCCAATCCCATTGCCACCAGAATTATCATTAGGCTGTGCTGCGATGTTTTTCACTACATCAAGTCCTTCGATAGTCACTCCAAAAGCAGCATAATTGCCATCAAGAAACGTTTGAGCTCCATCACAAATGAAAAATTCCGCGCTTCCACCAACCTTTGATCCAGTACTTGCCATCGAAATCGCCCCATCCACATGTTTCACATCACTTGTTTCAAACGGTATGTTCCCATACGGACTAGATTTCCGTGTTCCATTTGGATAATATCCCCCCGCCTGTATCATGAAATTAGCACCAATTCTATGAAAAATCAAACCATTATAAAATCCATCGTTTACCAGTTTTACAAAATTATTGACCGTTGTCGGCATCTTATCTTTAAATAATTCTACTTTAAACGTTCCGAGGCTCGTATTAAATACTGCAACGGGATTCCCTGCAGGCGTCCCATGATTATTTTGTGTATTTGACGATGAATTCTGAAGTATCACAAATGCGACTACAGCGATTGCAATAACAATGAGAACAAGTGCAACATACATCCATTTTCGTGATGTTTTTTGCAGTTTTTGAGGTGGATTGCCTACCCGCTTCCTAGCTTTTTCTGTTGGACTCATAAATTCATTCCCCACAATAAGTATTAGTATCTGGGATGCCGCATCCTCTTTTAAAAGTTTTTAAGTTCTCAGCCCGGGATTTACAGAATGGTAAATGAGGCGACGTTTGACTGTTTTTTATTCTGAGCCGTGTCACTGGCAACAATCCAGTAAGTAATTGTCTGACCAGTGGAGAACTGACCAAGCTCGGTACCAAAGATGGGATCGTTTGATTGATTTATTAACGGGTCTTCCTCATGACGACTTTGAATAGGAAAACCCCCATATCGATACAAGGGATATGTCGTCGTATCGGTTCCATTGTCACAGAAAAGAACAATTGTGTCGATAGCAAATGGTCCTGTCGTCGTCACATTTGCATAAATAATCACGTTACTGGTATTGGTAAGATTTCCAGGGACGTGATATACGTCGATAATCTGAGGACCCCACGTATGACCACTTTCGTTGAGGACGAACGAGCATGTTTGAATCGAAACCAGACCTTGCGTATCTATCGCTTTTACAAAGAAGAGATGATCACCAAGAGGAAGTCCTGTCATGTCCCAGGAGAGATTCCATGTTGTTGTACCAAAAGCTACTTCGGTGATGTTATCCAGAGTGACCTTAATATGGTCAACAGCGAGATTGTCTGAACTATGACCTGCGATGTTGAGGATCCCCTGTTCAAGAATCGCCCCATCAATCGGCGTATCAATCGAGAGAGAAGGAGGAAGTGCGTCAATCAGAAGAATAGTGTGTTCGTCTACGTGGTTTTTATTAGTCGCAACCGTGATCACATGAGTACCGAGAGATTTCCCTGAGGTGTTCCACATGTATGACCATTCCCCGTTCACCACAGGCCATTGAATCGTGTTTGGATAATAATCAAAGGTGAGATACACAATATCAGTTGATGCGATCCCCGAGAGCGGTATCGTCTCACCACTCTGGTAAATAGGCATCTCAAAAAGCGAGGTATCCAGGGTGACGATCTGCACCTGGCCGCTTGTAGTCTGAACAGTAACATCGACAGAAAAATCAACAAGGACATGTGTTTGGCGACCGTAATTTCTCAAGATAAGGTACCAGTCTTGGTTTTGAGCTGAGACAGACAGAGTCGCATTCTTGTCATTCCAATAATTATAACAGATAAACGACTGACCTTCCTTGTATCGCTTGAAATTTTCCGAATCGACAAAAAAACACTCTATCTTGCTTAAGGTTTCATGTCTACCGATTCCGTTGTTGTTAAAATGCGTTTGTAATTGATATGCGCTACTTGTAAACGAAAGACGAAACTGGCAATCGCCAGAAGGCATCTCTTGAATGGTTTTTCGTTGAGGTCTCTGAGAGGCGTCAAACAGAATTATTCTAAACTCTTTATCCACCCCTGTCTTCAGACTACGCAGGATGTTATGTCGCGCGAGCTGCCAGGGTTTTTTCAGATTCCCCTGCTGGATTAAAAAAAGATAATCATGGTTCTTCCCCAATTCAAAACTACATCGTCCGTCAAGATTTGTATAGTTCCATGTCGTAATCGTGACTCCGGTGATTCCATCAGGGATTTGATGAAATCGTTCATTGAATCGCTCAAAAAGAGAGGAAAGGATTTTCCCTTTCAGAAACTCAGGGAGTTTCTCCCAGAAACCTTGGATCTTTTCCCAGAAAAGGTTCTTGACCCAGGTGATATCCTTCAGTCCTTTGACTAGGACTATGACCCGAGCGCCGTCAACCGGCTGTAAAAAACTATCTTTCACCTCAAAGCTTACCGTGATGCGATCTTCCGGATGAATGTACCGCGCAGTATCATCCAGGATGATACCGTCACCACGCCACTGGTAGATCGCTGACATGTTTTTACCCCATCCATACGCGTACACATCTGGTTCATCAACCGCACCACCGGTGTCACTCCACCAGTTATCGTTCTCATGCCAGCCTCGTTCATAGAACTCCCGCCAGACATGATCCTCACCAACATTACAAGCACCAACAGAAGGGATCAGTGCTGCTCGTTGCGCGGCAACCGCTATCTTTTGCAGCTCCCCGCACCACCCGTTATGCTCATGGGCAATGACACAGGATTGCCCGGGTCTGTCACCAACAGCAGGGTATGGAACTGTTTTTCCAATCCAATAGCTTACCGCCTCAATCGCAGTAGGATGCCGTTTCATACAATCGCTCCACAGTCGTCCCCCGAACTGATAATAGGACGTGCAATCCCAGAGATAGCGAACAGTTGATAATTTTTCTTTGAGCAACGGATATCCAAGATCATTATGCTCAAAGAGATAGTCTCGCCACAATGGTCCGTACGCTGCGTCCACATCTTCTGTGGTGATTTTCGGATGCACGATATACCAATAGTAAATACTTGTAGGGAGATCTATTTGTTTTTCTATTCCATTTTCAAGAACCCTTGCATTCAAAAGAATATCAGCATAGGGTTCTGGTGTACTGAGGTTCTGAAATTGTCTGATCAATGCTCGTTGAATCCAGTGTGGCGATTTTGCGATAGCAGCAATCACCTTGTCAGATAACCCTTTGGAATATGGTTCTACGTCTTGTCCTTTCAACGTGAGGTTCTGCGAATCGAATTTGATGAAATAATCAGATCCTGGAGGGATTTCGATTTCTCTGGATATCTTTGATATGGTTTTTTGATCAGAAGTAAGCGTGTTATTAAAGGAACGAACTGCTCCAAAAAATCCTGGAAAAACAAGAGAAACAGATACACTAACAACAACTAGTATTTTTACAGCGGAAACTACTTTCATTGAAATACGGTTAACCTTCGTATAGAAATTAATACAATTTTCCTATATAAATAGACTTCGTCATCTTAGGAATGTATCAAAATTTTTTTTTTTAACGAATTTTTTGGTAAAAATATTTTTCAGAACAGATATAAAAAGACACGAGACTGATTTCATCTCTACATTACTGTAAACCTGCGGTTATTTCTTTAAAAACTTAAGGGAATGATTCAAAAGTTGCCTATGGTTAAGAAATTCCAAAATATTGAACCACAACATTGCTGGGAATTTCAGAATTGTCTAAATGAAACAAAAAGTCATTGCATTGTTTACAAATTGGGTATTGAAAAAAAATGTTGGATTACAAACAATATGAAACCTGGCAACCCTGGGAAAATGAACGGTAGTTGTATGAACTGTCAATGGTTCAAAAAGAACAGCACTTCGATAGCCAATCTTTTCTAAATACCCATGTTTTGTGCAAATCGATATTATGATAATGAGGTTTTATCATTTAGGAGGAACGGGAAAATATTAAGGGATAAGTACAACCGTTACCTTTCCTCCGTTTCTCATTCTAGCTAAGGAGGGTGGAAAGGCAATCTTTAAGGGATGATATGAAAGATAATGCCTTTCCTCTCTTCCTCACCATAGATAATTGGAGGAAAGGGAAAATATTGGGGGATACTTGAAAGAAGCGTTACCCATCCCTTCTTTTCTCCAATAAAAGCTAACTTCAAGTTATTTTTATAATTTTCTGTATTTTTCATAACATTTGTAACCAAAATAATAAAACTTTCTACGATTTTCCACATCAGTTGTAACAATACTCAACCAACATTACGCGATTGTTCGATTGTATAATCCTCTTTTTTCTCATTAAAAACCTATACCATCTAAAAACTAAACACATGTTTTGTGCTAAAAATCATCAAGTAATTTTTTAGAATATAAATTCAATTTATTCAAAATATCATCATATTTAAGTAAATTCTATAGACCAAAACCAAGGATTATTTCTTTAATTTCATTATAATAAATAAAAACATTAACTAATACAAAAATAAGGAACCAAATAAAAACATAAATAGCTAACCAAAAAGTATCAGAATATTTAAAATCTTCAATCTTTGCATTGTATTTCATTTTTTTTTCTGACAATAATGGAACAAAACGAGCTATTGCAATTACAATGATAAATAATCCTAATAATATTTGAATAGAAATTACAAACTTAGCAAACCAATGATTAGGAATCAAACTGTTATCACCTAATAGAACGATATTACTAACACTAAAATATAAAGAATCACTGATAGAATGGGATATTTTAATAAAAGAAGAATCGACTTTGCTCACAACCTGATAAAAAAAAGCAAACCAAACGATGATTTCAAAATAATTAATGAAAGTTAAAAAAATAATTCTTACTGGAGATTTCACAGTATTTGGCTTACTGGCTTTGATTGCGAACATTTGATAGATTATAATATCCATGACTCTAACAATTGCAAAAATTACTAGAAAGTATACTACCCCCTGCGGGATATCGATTTTTGAATTGAGAATAACAACAGAAAATCCAAAAAGAATGTCTCCGAGAATTAGTATTTCCAGTAAATTACCTTCATGGATTATCCTTTTTTCATAAGTATTATTGGCCGAAGTATTATAATTACGATTATACCAATGAATAATGAATTGAATTGGAAAATAGTCACTCAATTTTATAATAAAATTATAAATTATTACAAAATTTGTTTTAATATCCTCTACTGGTTTTTCTCTATTTATTTCAACGTTAATTTTAATATTACGTTTGGTCACTTCCTTTACTCCCCAAATTACTATTTTA
Organism: Methanobacteriota archaeon; assembly: GCA_026394435.1. Lineage (GTDB taxonomy): Archaea > Thermoplasmatota > E2 > DHVEG-1 > DHVEG-1 > SM1-50. Next base: position 6,671 of record JAPKYG010000197.1, read on the forward strand.
TAACAATTACTTCTTTAAAAATCTATACATCTAAAACTGAACCTCATGTTTTGCGTTAATCGTTGATATGAATAAAAAGGAAAAAAGGGGATTTCTAATACCCTAATAGGTGTCGTAGTATCGGAAACGCATTGGGGAATCGCTGGAACAACAACTCCAAAAACAGTTGTATCGGGTTATACGAATACGGCATCGTTATAGGCAAGGGATCTGACCAGGGGCTTTCAGCACCAAATGTATCCTTTGCTTTTACTTTAACCGCATAATTTCCTTTTGTGCTCCATATGTGTGACTCCTTACAGATGTCACCACTGTTATATGGCCCCATCCATCCACTATCATTACCATCACCCCAGTCAAACAAGTAATAAATCTGGTCTCCATCTATATCTGTAGTAGAT
>JAPKYG010000131.1 GCA_026394435.1 Methanobacteriota archaeon
TGGTATCGACCTTCGTGTTGGGTGGAAGAAGAAGATATGCTCCTTTTGTCGGTAAGAATGGTTCACCAGGGTTCCCAGAACATGGTGCGTTTTGAAGTAGTATTTGATCATACACACCATTTTTTATAGATATTTTTGAAAAGGTCGGCGATAGAAACGAATATGTCATTGAAATAGAATCAGCGGGTTGTTCATGACTCCCCATGACCATACCAGAGAACGAGGTGATAAGTAATATAACTGAGATAAAAATAACCTTGCTACTTCCCCTCACTGTGTTATCGTATTTTTTCATATATTCCCCTTCCATATTATTGAGCCGTAAATTTAAATACTTATCTGTTACAAGGTATTGGTGTGCAGTTCATTGAGAATGATCTCTGCAGTCCATTTCGCAGCATTGCCTGCAACACTGGTGCATTTATCGACATGCGCACCAGCTTTTTCAAACGCTTCATAATCCTGTTTATCCAAGAGAATGTAACTTCGCCCGAAAAGCTTTTTTTGAACATCGCAACAGAGCGGAGATCCGTACTCCTCGATGAATTTATCATACAAAAGTTTTGTGTATTTAAACACAAATCGTTTTTTTTGTCCCTCAGTAAAATCCTGGTAGGTTCTCCCCACGAGAGAGCTGATAGCAATCATTCCACCAGCTAATGCTCCGCATGTGCCTTGTGACGACAACGCGGTACCACCAGTCAGTCCCTGAGCCGCTTGGAAAATATTCTCATTGCCTACATCAAGAGTTTCTTTCAAGGCAGCGAGCACGCACTGCGGGCAACTCCCCAGTTTTGCTTCATATTGGAACGCAAGATCATATGCTTGTTGACAAATATCCTGTTTACCTGCCATGAGTGTCTTAACCAATGGTTACTTAATTAATTTTTTAACCAATTCTAGTTTATGAAACAATGCATGAGCCAGTGATGCAAATCCTGATGAGCTTTCCACCTTCTTCAGGTTAAAAGTGAATGGTTGATCTTCAAGGACTAAAAAATCAAAAAGTACGGATTCATGATCACCATTCTGGATACTCATACGATACGTTTTGTCAAATTGCAGCTGCAACACACAACTACCATTACTATCAGTTAACCCTGATGTTAAATGATCAGTGTCCCTTCCGGTTGCGTTGATGAACACACCCCTGAGTGGAACACATTCACAGCCTTCCCCTTCAAACACACGTACGGTAATATTCGCGTAAAAATCGGTAGGTGCATTATTTAAAACCGTGTGTTTTTCCATGCGTGGTTTCAGTGACACATATCCTGCGTTTGCCGCGATGATTAGTGAAAAGACCGCGAGCAATACCACCGCCATTTTCACCATGGCTGACGATATTTTTTTCATATATTTTTCCCCTTATCAATTACGTACTTAACATTCGTTAATTATATATAGTTTTGCTTAAAATGACTTAATTTTCTTGAAAAAAGTCACCATTTGAAAGAAATTGGAAATCTTTATTAGTCCATACGTTCTTCTAAGGATGATGATTATGGATGAGCACGTCGTTTTTATTAAAAACGGTGAGGAAAAAAATAAAACGAAGAAACCAGGGAAGCTCTATCGATTAATAGTAAAATCCCATATGATGGAAGCGATTATCGCAGAACTTGACCCTCACACGGAATCAAAATTGTTTCAACACGATGGCGAGGAAATTCATCTTGTTCTGCAGGGGGAAATGGAATATACGGTTGGTGAAAAGACCTATAAACTCTCAGAAGGAGACATCCTCTGGCATAAATCCATGTTGACACATCATGCACGAAATACCGGCGGTGAAAAAGTAGTGTATATCACTGTAGGAACGCCACCGAGTTTCATGTCAAGTATGGTATAACTCATCAAAATACAAACAATCACCACTTATGATTTTTTTTGTTTCTCCCCGTTCGGTTCTGAGAAGAAGAAACCCTGACTGGTCGATATCAGAGGCTATTCCTTGAAGTGTTTCTGTGGATGTTTGCACGCGAATTGTTTTACCAAGCGTATCTGTATGGGTTTTCCATTCATCGATAATTCTATCGTAATGTTGTTCTACGAAAAGTTTGTAGAAGCTCCCAAACTGTATGAAGAAGGTCCTGAGGAATTCATGATAATCAACAGGATTACCTAACTCATGGATCATTGACGTGGATCGAGGTTGAATATCCGTGGAGAAATGCGTTATGTCGATATTGAGATTCATCCCAATCCCAACCACCACATAGTTGATCGCGTGTCCAATTACTTCTGATTCAAGAAGGATCCCTGCGATTTTCTTACCGTTCACCCGGACATCGTTTGGCCATTTAATGGTTGCGTAAAGACCATACGATTCGATGGTTTTGGTGAGAGCGAGTGCTGCAACAAATGGGAGCAGCGATGTCTTCTCAGCTGATATCCTTGGTCGTAGAATAAAAGATAGATAGATACCACCTTCTGGTGATTGCCAGGTGCGGTTAAATCGTCCACGCCCCTGATTCTGTGTTCGGGCGATAACAATGGTTCCTTCTTCCGCACCATAGTGTGCAAGTTCCTTTGCGGTACTGTTCGTGGAATCAAGTTCATCGAAGACAAGTAGATTTTTCACAACATCGATATGTAATTTTTTTGAGAAATTTCGTGTTTTTTTTACAAATGCTTTCTCTTTCATACAACGTTTAGACATTGATTATTTCTGCTGTTGACCACTGTTTGAGGCTATAATCACTGCTTGGACAGCTGCCATCGCGGCCGCGGTCTTCGGCCCAGAAGATTGCGCTTTTGTCTCTTGAACGTATTTTACGACTTGGTCAAGAATGTTGTACCGGGGGATGAAGCTGGTATCGTAGGTGCCTGCTCGCCATTGCGGGTTATTCATCACGACTTGATGGAACGGGATGTTGTTTCGCACGCCGCCAATCTGGAATTCCCAGAGTGCTCGTTTCATTCGTTCAATCGCCCTGGGTCGATCCTCACCCCAAACAATGAGTTTTGCTATCATGGAATCGTAAAACGGTGGAATCGTAAATCCGGGGTAGACGCCGGAGTCAATACGGATACCAGGGCCACTCGGTTCTGCATATCGGATGATTTTCGCAGGAGCTGGCATGAAGTTATTCAATGGGTCTTCTGCATTAATCCTACATTCAATCGCATGGCCACGTGGGTGAATATCCTTCTGTTCATATTCAAGTTCCAATCCAGAAGCAACACGGAGCTGTTCTCGTGCGAGATCAACACCAGTTGTCACCTCCGTGATTGGATGCTCCACCTGCAACCGGGTGTTCATCTCAAGGAAATAATACTTTCCGTCTTTAAACATGAACTCACAGGTACCTGCATTGTAGTATCCCGCGGTTTTTGCTGCAAGGACCGCTTGTGTACCAATCTCTTTCCTTAGCTCAGGTGTCAAAGCACAGGACGGTGTTTCCTCGATAAGCTTCTGATGTCGTCGTTGAACACTGCATTCACGTTCAAAACAATGAATCAGATGACCTTTCTTATCACCAATCACTTGGAACTCGATATGACGCGGGTTCTCGATGAATTTTTCAATAAAAACAGAATCATCGCCAAACGAGTTCTTTGCAAGCTGTCGGACTGTAGAGAGCGCTTTTTCCATCTGCTGTTCGTCATCTACTTGCTGGATCCCAATTCCTCCGCCACCAGCCGAGGCTTTCAACATTACTGGATAGCCGACCTCATGGGCGATGTCTTTTGCCTGTTCATGATCGGCAATCGCTTCCGTGACTCCTGGGACGACGATGACGCCTGCTTTAATCATGGATTTCTTCGAGGCAATCTTTGATCCCATGAGTTTCATCGCGGAAACCGGCGGACCAATGAACTCAATCTTATTTTTCTTGCACATTTCCGCAAACTCGGAGTTCTCCGCCATAAACCCGTAACCCGGGTGGATCCCTTCTGCGCCGGATTTCAACGCAGCATCGATGATCTTCTGTTTATTCAGATAACTTTGACTTGCTGGACCTGGGCCGATATTGTACTTCTCATCGGCGTATTTAACAAATAATGCGTGTTGATCAGCATCCGAGTACACGGCAACGGTCGCAATCCCGAACTCTTTGCACGCCCGCATGATTCGTATTGCAATTTCCCCGCGGTTTGCAATGAGTACTTTATTCAACATGATACATCACCAATTTTAGAGGATCTGCATGAGAAGATCTCCGCTACTAACCGGAGCTCCTTCTTTTACGTAGATCTCCTTGACTTCCCCTTCTGCTTCACATTTAATCTCTTGTTCCATCTTCATGGCTTCAATAGTCGCGATTATATCTCCTTTCTTGACCTTGTCACCTTTCTTTACTTTTACTTTCAAGATGGTCCCTTGCATGCTTGATTTAATGCCACCTTCGACATCCTTTGGTTTTTCTTGCGGGGTTGTACCCCCTGCACCAACGACAAGATACCCACCGGATGGGATGACCTTGACTTCATATGGTTCTCCATCGACCTCAACTTGGAATTCTGTAGGAATTTGTACAGATCCTCCTCGTTTTTCGGGAGGCTGTGTCTCAAGCCATAGTTGTTTTACTTCAGGGAATGATTGTTTCACCATCGCTCTTGTAAATTGGTGGTCAATGGGAAGAGGTAAACCATCAGAGGTGAACTCTGCGATCGCTTGGCCTTTCAGAAACTTCAGACCGACCTGGGGATAGAGGATATAGGTCATGATGTCTTCTTCTTTCTTTATGAGTGATCCGCCATCGATTTCCTTTAATTCTTTCTTCTTTTGATCCCAGAGAGGTTCTAATAAATCTGATGGTCGGCATTCGATGACATCTTCTTTCCATTTCGGCCCGAGAACCTTCTTCATGACCTCTGGTTTGATCTCCGCAGGTGGTTTCCCATACATACCGCGGCAGTAATCCTTGGTTTCTTTTGGAATGACTTTGTATCGTCCGTGCAACACATTCATGACTGCTTGGACTCCAACAACCTGACTGGTAGGCGTCACAAGGGGTGGGTACCCGAGTTCTTCTCGCACCCGTGCGGTTTCATCGAGGATCTGTCGGTATTTATCACGAGCTCCCTGCTCTTCAAGCTGGAAGATGAGGTTTGAAAGCATACCGCCAGGGACTTGATGAAGCGTGACACTAGGATCGACCTTTAACGCATCGAATCGGTGGAGATGTCGGTACTTCTCCCAGATTTTTAGGAAATACGTCCGGCATTCAATAAGTAACTCTAAATTATAATTCGTATCCCATTCCGTTCCTTGTAACGCGGCAACAACACTTTCGGTCGCAGGAGCCGCAGTACCTCCTGAGATCGGAGACATTGACGTATCGAGGATGTCAGCACCTGCTTCGACTGCTCGTTGGTACGCCATCCCCGTCATCCCACTCGTATAATGGGAATGAAGATCCATGGGCAGGTTTACCCCGGCGTCTTTGGTTCCTTTGATAATGTCATAAGCGCGTTTCGGCGAAATCATCCCTGCCATATCTTTTATGCAGACAGAATCCGCACCCATTTTTTTCAATTCAATGAATTTATCGACAAAATAGTCAACTGTATGAACCGGTGAAATAGTGTAACTCAAACATGCTTGTACATGTCCACCGTTTTCTTTGGCCGCTTGCATCGGGACTTTCATATTGCGAAGGTCGTTTAAGGCGTCGAAGATACGGAAGTAATCACATCCGTTTTTCTTTGCGAGGTAGATGAATTTTTTTACAACGTCATCAGGGAAGTTCCAGTACGCAACAATGTTCATTGCTCGCTCAAGCATCTGCATAGGCGTGTTCGGCATTGCTTTTTTCAGTTTGTTTAATCGTTCCCAGGGGTCTTGATTCAGGTACCTGATGCAGACATCGTAGGTTGCGCCACCCCAGACCTCAAGTGAGAAGAATCCAACCTGATCAAGTTTTTCCGCAATTGGCAGCATATCTTCAGTTCGCATTCTCGTAGCAAGTAATGATTGATGTCCGTCTCGTAGGATCATTTCATGTAATTGTACCATATGTGTTTCCCTCCAGTTCCCAACAGGTTTCTCATATAACTGTTGAGTGGATGGTTTTAAACGAGAGATGGTATCCTGTGAACCTACTTAAAAATATCGGGAAGGGAACCTGAGATGTTTTCAAGAACCCTGGGGTAAATACTCCTGTTGATAATACAACTATTACACAGCAATCTATTTGTATATGATATAGTATTAGACCCGAATTAATTTGGGGCAGGTCTATGAAGAACCAGATCGTTTTGATAATATTAGGCGTTTGTCTTCTCTGTTTTTCTTGTATTCCCTCATCAGTCGGACTCCCTGCGGGGACGATTTCAGAAGGACTTATCTCTCTAGAATATCGGAATATTACGGTATATGCACCAGCGGTCTCTCAACTAGAAACAGGGTATATCGGTGTGATTTCTACGATCACTGTTTCAATTCAAGGAAATGGTAGTGGGCGGGTATTTGTTGATACACTCCCGCTTACTGATGTGGATATGCAAGGGTCTGCTCGTCTCGCGGTGAAAGTTGCTAGTGCGCTAGTGAGCACTGACACACAGCCCCACATTGAACCCAGTACATGTGATTTCTTCTTTGTTGTTCGAACGACTTCTCCAATGATCGGTGGTCCATCTGCTGGTGCGATTATGACGGTCGCTGTAATCTCACTTTTAGAGAATTGGACACTTGACAATAGAACGGTCATGACCGGGATGATCAACCCAGATGGAAGTATCGGTCCGATTGGAGGAATTCCGTACAAGATTGATGCGGCGTATACTGTTGGTGCGGCACAGTTTTTAATTCCGAAAGGACAAATGACGTACACTGAAATGGTTACCGAGCGTCAAATTATTAATGGTATAACATGGGAAAATACCTATCCGGTTACCCGTAATGTTTCTGAGTACGCACAGATGAATTATAACATGAAAGTGTTCGAAGTTGAAGATATCAACGACGCTCTGTTATACTTCACCGGTTGGACATTCCCCGTTACGGAATCACCAGATAAAATCACCACTGAAGATTACATTACCGCGATGAAACCACTTGCAACAAGTCTGTTAAGAGATGCACGGGAATCATACCAAAATGCAAGCAATCTTTTTAATATCACAACGATACCGAACCGATATCCTAATTATTATAAAAATCAAGTGACTGATTTTCTTAATACTGCTAATGATCGACTTCTTGAATCAACGAACTGGTATGACGAAGAGGTGTACTATTCAAGTACGAGTAAGTCATTTCAATCGCTTATTGACTCCCATTTCGTTTCTTATATATGTCAGTACTTTGCATCTGATAACCAAGAGGCATTCGTACAGTCCCTCCTTAACCAAACGATGCAATCCTATACTAACAAGAGCGAGGTAGCAAAGAACGCTCCTATCAATGGAATGATAACGTTACAATGTGTCGGTGCAGCGCAACAACGGGTGAATGAGGCAGCATCCTACCTTTCTCAGGGAAATACAAGTTTCCAGAATAACGATTATTTCACTGCGTTATACAAAATTGCATATGCCCAGGAGCGAAGTGAGAGTGTGCAGTGGTGGCTGAACATTTCTACCCCATTCAATGACAGCGGAGAAATTAACGCATCAATGATTACTACACTTGCAGAAGAATACCTTGATGATACTCAACAAGCGATCGTATATTCTGAGATTATCATTCAAGAAATGGGAAAAACATCTAATTACCTCAATGATGCAAAGGATCTTCTACAGACCGCTCGCAGTGAGAATGAGAAGGGATATTCTGCTGCTGCGTTGTTCGGTGCGTTTGAGTCGTTAGTGAAGGCAAACCTAGCCTTAGAACTGGTGGATGGGGTGACCAGTGAGAAGGTTGAGCGAGCACGAGAAAGAGCAAGTGCGAGCATTACGGAGAGTCGAAATCAAGGAATCGAACCAGTCCTTGCCGTTAGTTACTACGAATATGGTCAAAGTCTTGCAAACGAGTCATCACTTGATACCGCGATTGTCTACTATAAAGACGCTGATTTAATCGCTGGTGCATTACGCTTCACGACCCTGTATGGGGTGCAATCTTCACGCTATGTTGGGATCCCTGATATCAACCCCATTATATCCTGGAATTTTGGGCCGTATCGCTACATCGGGTTTTTTGTTCTCTTCGCTCTTATCGGTGGAATCGGTGGTTTTGGACTCGGACTGTTAATCGCAGGACTCTTCGGTCAAAAGAAACCAAAAGAACAATTTTTCTCTAAAAATTCCACCCCGCGGAGCATCGAGGATTACTACAAAAAGCAGAAATAAGGCATCCCTTTTACCACATCCAATGGATATCTCGGGAGAGCTCATCAACAACCACATCATAATAAAAAAATCGAGTGACATTGGTAGACTTAATAATAAAAGTCATATTGGCACACTTCTATCAGGTAATGTATTGCAGCTTGATCTTCTTGAGGGAGTGTTTTTACTTGACGAAGGAAAAATGAGGTTGTTTCAAAACAAAAAACAAATTAATTTTCCACAACTTCTCATGCTTGCGGCACAACAGGTTCCTGAGTTTGAAACAAAATATTTAGTGTTTAAAGACTTAAGGAATAGAGGACATGCAATCACTCTCTGCAATAATGATGCACCGGTTACGTTTCGTAAGTTCAAAAAAAACAATGAGAATGCTCCCACCAGTATTATTGCTGCGTTTTCTGAACGTGACATCCTTGATATCGATGCAACGATGCAACTGATTCAACAGGTCACAAAGAAAAACAGTGCCTTATGGTTTGCCCTTGTTGATGAAGAAGGTGACCTCACGTATTATGATGTATCAGGGATTGATCTTGCAGGTGATAATTCAGAACAGCGTTATCAGAAAGGCACGTGTATTCTCCTGAAAAATCGTCTTATTCTGTTTGATAAAAAACTTGCTGATCAACTGCTTCAGAAAGAGTTTTTTGGGAAACCCTTTGGAGAGGTTTTACAGCTTTCGTTTGTAGAAGCGTTGTACCTTCTTGAGCGAAATGTTCTGGAGATTCAGACTAATGATGGAAAGTATCTTTCTGAGGAAAAATGTATAAATCTCATGCAGAAACTTCAGCCAGATATCGAACAACGACTCATGGTGTTTAAGGATTTGAAACAGCGAGGGTTATTGGTAAAAACCGGGTTTAAATTTGGCGCTCATTTCCGTGCGTACACCAAACAGCCGGATAAAACACATGCTGAGTATCTTATTCATGTAGTTGAGAAAGGGTTCACGAGCATCTGGGCGGAGATCAGCCGCGCTGTTCGTCTAGCTCATTCGGTGAATAAGGAGTTTGTTTTTGCTCGTATTGACGGCAAGTCTATCGATTATATTAAACTCGGACGGCTTCGACCATAAGTTTTTCATAATGTATTTATACTTCGTTGGCCATTCCAGCAATTCCATATTTGTGGGGGGAGATTTGTTATGCTTCAGATCCGATGGCATGGTCATTCATGCTTCGAAATAACGAACGATGTTACGATCGTAACCGATCCACATGATGGACGGTCGATTGGGATTCCTGCACCAAGTGTCACAGGCGATATAATATTAGTGTCGCATAATCACTATGATCATAACAGTGTAAAATCCGTAGAAAAAGAAGACTCAAAGATTATCACCGATGAGCGGAAACGAACCATTGGGAATATTCAGATTAGCGGGATTCCTGCGTTCCACGATAACGCTCATGGAGAACGACGAGGAAACATGGTTCTTTATAAATTCACCTGTGATGATATAACCTTCTGTCATCTGGGCGATCTGGGTCATGAGCTTGACGAGAAGACGATTCAGTTGATTGGCAAAGTCGATATTTTATTTATCCCTGTCGGTGGCAACTATACGATTGATGCAGAGCAAGCGTGGCGGGTGATTCATACGCTGAAACCAAAGATTGCGATCCCGATGCATTATCGAATCGAGGGGTTGTCTATTCCAATTGCTGGTGTTGACCCTTTTTTAGAGAAAAACAAGTATAAGATCCTGAAAGTGGGAAACGAAATTGATATTGAGAAAGACGAACTGCCAAAGGAACCTGAAGTCTGGGTGTTCACTTTGTAGTCTTTTTCAGAAATACTTCTTTGTTAATGCAGTTGGGTGGGATGTTCCCTTTGAGCCCTTCAATGAGGTTTTCTGCAGCCATGAGCGCCATTTTCGTTCGTGTCTCAATGGTTGCTGATCCGGTATGTGGCTGGAGAATAACATTGTCTAATTTTTTTAATTCCTCTGGAATCTTTGGTTCGTGTTCGTAGACATCAAGACCTGCGCCAAAAATCCAATGTTCTTTGAGCGCTTTTATAAGTGCGGTTTCGTCGATGATCGGTCCACGGGCGGTGTTAAGTAGTACAGCGGTTTTTTTCATCATCTTGAGTTCTTTTTCACCGATAAGATGGTGTGTTGCTTTCATTAAGGGAACGTGGATTGACACGTAGTCCGATTCTTTGAGTAATGCTTGTAATGGTACTTTTTTTGCTCCGAGTTCGCGTTCAAGTTGTTCATTTCTCTGCTCGTCGGTATAGATTACTTTCATATCAAATCCTTTGCTTTTCAGGGCAAACGCGGTTCCGATGCGTCCTACACCAATGATTCCTAGGGTTTTGTTGGTGACGTCTTGTCCAAGCATTAGCAGTGGTTCCCATCCTTTGAATTTGCCTGTCCGTGTAAAAGTGTCACCTTCGACGATGCGACGAGCAACGGAAAAGAGCAACGCCCATGCGAGCTCGGCAGTAGTTTTCGTAAGAACACCAGGGGTGTTACTGACCGGGATTCCTCGTTCTGTCGCCGCAGAGATATCGATGTTGTCGTATCCAACCGCATATGAGGCTATCATTTTGAGTTTTGGCTCTGCGTAAATAACCTCTCGATTAATCGGGTCGGTGAGAAGACAAAGTAAACCATCGCTTCCTTTGATACCTTTTATGATTTCTTCTTTCGTAAGGACGCGGTTATCGCGATTTACTGTGATAGTGAATTTTTTTCGAAGCAGATCCAAGCCTAGTGTTGGTATCTTTCTGGTTACAAAAACCTTCATAAGTCATCAGATGCTCATTTCCAGATAGGGAAGTTCTTATTTAGAGATTTCTAAAAATACGTATCACTGTTATCGATTGAAAAAAGAAAGAAAAGGATATTCATACTATTTTAAGGAAAGGTTACCCAATTTTTTCATTGAGAATATCATCGAACGAGTAAAATTCTAAGTTTCCCTCAAAATCTAAATCTCCTTCTTTAAATAATACCCATTGCTGTGTTGTTTTTATTTTTGGCTGAGCAAACACTTTTATCATCCTGGAGTTTGGATTGTGCTCTATATCTACTAATTTATAGACAGACCAATTCACTTGGATAGGATCAACTGGTGACCAATCTCCGATATAATGTACAAATTGTTCTGTCAGATTTGCATCATAGGTATAGCCAGTTACTCTCCATTCATTTTGTACTAACATCGTCTCCCCGGTGTTTGCTTCATAGAATGGCTCTTCTATAAACTCACTGTTATACTGGAAGTAACCAACAAACATGTATCCCCAGTCGTTTTGATCATACGGTGGACCATTCTTCCCATCAGATAAGTCAAATACATTAGGATCGTGTGTGTAAAGGTAGTTCAATGAGCTTACATACTGTCCCCATGTGTCTACATACGATTTTTTTGGTAAGATAATCCATGAATATGAGACGTTATCGATTCCTCCGAAATTACAATTTTCGGCACTGACACTACAACTATGTGCCATTTCATGTAATAGTGTCGATCCTAATGAAACACGGGCACCTCTTTGTGTGGGGATGCGGCCTAAAATAATAAAAGACTTTAGTTGTTCTATCAATTGGAATTTTCCTGATGCATAAGAAATTTGAATGGTATCATAAATATTATTATATGCTGGGTGTTGAAAACCACCGCCGTGTCCAATGACTACATATCTAAATATCCCCCTGCGTTCTTCAGGGAAATAATTGTTATAATACTGCAGTATCATGCCAGAATCTTGGGATAATTTATCGATGTGTGGTACAAGATCTCCACCGCCGTGTTTCGGGCTATTTGGCCACCCATCGTCGATGTATACTCTGATGTTATGCTCAGCGAATCTCTCGATAATCCCTTGTTGGCTTTCTTTAAAGAGGTAGTGGGGTGGATCAAGCAGTCCGCCCCTTCCCATGACATCAACTTCCATATAGATATCTTGTATGAATGGATCGGCAAACCATTTTGCCATCTGATATTCCTCAAGATTGTTTAGACCATCCAAGTCAGGGTCAAGGTTTTCGTGATCATCCCAGGTAAATGGATCATATCCCCATTTCCACTCCCAAGAGGTTGGTATGCCATCGCCATCGGGATCAAGTTTGGAGTCATCCACCGTTGGATCTGTGCCGAGGATGTTGACCTCAGTCCAATACGGGATGAAATCATTGTCGTAATCGATTTGATAGAGGTTAAACCATATTTCAAAGGTTTCACCTAAGTAATGTCCATATCCGTCGTAATCCTTGAAATTATCATCACCTGACCATCGACCAGTACGATAATCATAAGTGACAGTTAATGAGTCTCTCGGAACATCTTCTGTTTTTCGTCCGAATAACCCGGATTTTACCTGCTCAACAATGGTAAGAGTGACCGTTGAAGTTTCTTGTTCTTCTTCCGCATCTCTCATGATTTTATTTTCTTCAAACATGGTATCCCATGTATTAAACAATACCTCAGTTGTCCTACCATGCTGAGTAACATCTTTACTTGCATATTCTAACCCATCCATGTTGGTTATAAAATAAAATGTAGGTGTATTTTTCCAAGAATTACCAAAAGTGATTAATTTTTCAAGGAGCCCTCTATGCCGGATTCTTAAGACCTCTAGGACAACACCTTGGTTTTCTAAAGGACTGATACGGTCATCTATAGGAACAGGAGTTTGTTGAAGAGGTGTTTCTTTCTTTACCGTATAATATTCAAAATACACATACACACCAGAAACAAGTAAACAAGCAATAACAAGTAGCGAGACTCCTATCATTACTTTTTGTTTGCGTTTAACGTACATGAGTATTTGCCCCCATTATGGAGTAGGATTGTATTAATAACAATAATATAGTTTACAGTTTATATAAAGCTATTGGTCTTCTATATATGGTTTTTGTTGTATTTTGTAGAGAAACATTTATGTACAAACAAATTGGATATGCGGTTGATGGTGAACCAACGCTCATATCTTTTAATTAATCCACCGATGGATTATTCCTTATTGCGGAAGGAGTTCTCAATGGAGGCGTACCTTCCGCCACTTGGTCTTCTGTATATCGCAAAACAAATAGAAAAAAGAGGACAGAAGGTAACAGTCATTGATTTTGTCGCGGAAGCGTTTACAGAAGAAAAACTCCAGAAACTCCTGGAAAAAACAAATGTCGTCTGTATCACAGTCACCAGCCAGATTGCCTCCTCAGCTGAAAAACTCGTAGCATTTATCAAAAAAACAACGCCGAAAATTCCAGTGATTATCGGTGGACCACATTGTACGCTACAGAAACAACATGCCTTACATGAGATGAACGCAGATATTTCTGTCATGGGCGATGGGGAAGAAACCATTGGTGAGATACTTGACGTATTTGATAATAAAACCTTGATCAGATTCATTTTCCATCCCGTCATCTCGTACAGCAGTATTCCTATGGGAAACGACAGATCGCTGGTGTAACGTTTTTTGCGAAAGGCAAGATTACTTCGATGGTGACGACGCGTGGATGCCCGTTCCACTGTCGTTTCTGTGTGAGTAAATCCATTTTTAAGAAATATCGCTCTCGGTCCGCAGAAAACGTCATCAAGGAATTTGAAGAGATTGCAAAGGAATACGACTCGGTCTTTGTTGTTGATGATAATTTCCTTTTTGAGAAAAAACGGGCAGAGAAAATCATGGACCTTCTAATAGAAAAGCAACTAAATATTGAGATCTGGATTGCGGGCATTCGGGTCACTGATGCTGATGCGAACTTATTTAAAAAAATGAAGAAGGCAGGAGTAAAATCAGTTGAATTCGGCATCGAATCAGGGAACCAAGAAGTGTTAAATTATTATGATAAAAAAATAACCTTAGATCAAATCCGAAACGCAGTCGCACTCAGTAAAAAAACCGGGTTCCTCACCATAGGGAATTTTATCCTTGGTGCTCCTATCGAAACAGAGAAACATATGGATGATTCCATTAATTTTGCCAAAGAACTGAATTTAGATTTCGCGTTTTTCTACCCCTATAGTTATCTAAAAGGGAGCGCGTTATGGGAAGATGCGTTTCAGAAAGGGATTGTCAAAGAAACAGATTTGTTCCTGATGAATAACTCCCGGGAAGGATTAGGGAATTTATCATTAGAGATTTTTCGAAATAAGATCGCTGAGGCGTACCAGCGATTTTACTTCAGCCCCCGATATCTCCTCTCCCAGCTTATCCGTCAAGTGTTTGTGTATAAAAACTTCCGTGTCTTTTACACAGGGTTAAAATTATTTCTTCAGCAAAAAGAAGGTAGCGTTTTTGAATCTATCAATACATGAGATGAACACACATGCGTTTCTTATATCAAAACTGATAGGAAATACAATTGTTCACCTGCGCTTCATACAGAAATAAAAACTGTTCTTACCCGTCTGCAAGAGACGTTACAAGCTCTACTAGGATTTTGTTCAATGAAGTATCAATTCCATGTTGTTTCCCAATTGTTACGAGTTTTCCGTTAATCGAATCTATCTCTGTTTTTTTTCTCCGTTGAACACTTTGCAGCATGGATGAATAGTTACTTGCAGTGTCTCTGATGACTTCTTTTGTACGTTGGCCCATATCAGGAGCGGTGAGTTTTATTCCTTCTGCTTGAGCGATATTGGTTGATTCCTCACTGATGACTTCAACGATTTTATGTAGGAGAGGATTTTCTAGCAGGTACCCATTTTTACAGTTGAAGAATGCGGTTAACGGGTTGATGCTGGAGTTGATGATCGCTTTTGCCCATATTTCTTCTACAACATCATCGCTTACCTGTGTCTCAATCCCTGCTTCGTTGAAGATGCGGACAATGTTCTCAAGACGCTTTGATCGTGTGCCGTCGAGTTCTCCGAGAAAGGTTTTTCCCTTTCCCGTGTGCCTGATTACACCAGGATTCGAAAAAATAGCGCCATGAGTGGTGACACCAGCAAAAATACGGTCCTTATCAACGATGTGTTCAATCTTTTCTATGTTGTCTAATCCATTTTGAAGGGAAACGACCAGGGTCTCATCGCGTATAAGCGGTAATGTTTGTTTGATCGCAGTCTCCGTATCATAGGATTTTACAGTAAGAAGAATAAGATTCGGGGAAATAGGGACATCTTTCACAGATTCTACTGCAGAGAGATTTACATGTAAGTGAGTTTTTCCGTTAATATTCAAACCGTTGTGTTGTATTGCGGTGATATGTGGTGCTCGTCCAACTAAAATAACCGTATTATTTTTAGCGAGTAACGCACCGAAGAGTGATCCGATAGCTCCTGCTCCAACAATAACGATATTCATATTGGTATTCCTCTTTTTCTGCATTGTTGTTGAAGCTCCTCGGGTGTCATGGCAATTAGCGGAGTCAACACAGGGATAATACTCTGTTTTTTTAGTCGTGCGATCGCTGCTAGTGAACAGGTAGGCTCCTGAAGAGTATGACCGGTGACCAGTGCATCACAGTTTTTTTCAGATGCGAGGGTGCGTAGCTGATCGAAGAAATTTTTTGTTTTTGGGTCAACCGATATAATTTCTGCATCTGCATACCAATGGTTGAGAAATGAATGAATAGATTCGTCATTGGATATCTTCATATTCGCAATGATAACGTTACATCCTCTACGCATTAGATACCATACAGCAAGCAAAGAAGCTGTGTTCTCAATGAGTGCAAGAATTCTTCCTTGTGTCCCCAACGGAAGGCCTCCAACTCCGTTAATCTTTTCAGTGAAAAGAAATGATTTCTTATCTCGGATTTCAATAAAAAGTTCGATGTCAGGATTGGTTAAATCTACACCTGCACGGGTTGCT
>JAPKYG010000063.1 GCA_026394435.1 Methanobacteriota archaeon
CTATCTAACTCTGAAATAATATCTTTTACTGGGAGGAAAGCATTCAGGGAAAGACGTGTATCTTTGCTATAGACAAAAGAGGCTTGTGAGTAAAAAAGATTTTCAGCGGTTGAATCAGCCATATTCGGATTAAAATTACCAATATTCGCCAATCGTGATGTCCTCCAATTTAAATTCAGTTGAGCATAGATCCGTAACGATGCGCCAATGCCTCCTGTAAAAATAGAGAAATCGGTAAAGATGGAGACTTGTTTTCCTGTAGAGCCTGCCGTGGAAACAATCCGTGTGTTCTCCTTGTTATATCCTCTTGGGAGGATCCCATTTGGAAAATGTTCTACAATGTCTTGTTTTGAAATAAAAGGGAGTTTTGTAACGTCCTTTATTCCTTTGATATCGTTTGGATGAAGACCAGCAGCTTGATATTTTATATGATAGAGAGGAACCGTATCAGCGTACCTTACAATCCTCCGAAGGGTTTTATCTCGGTATTTGTTGATTTTTTCAGGAGAGAGTGCTCGTAATCTCTGTGCATCAAAAAGAAAATTTTTTAAAAAAGGGATACCGGTAACAGGGTTAAGAAACGGGTTCATGCGCTCACCTGTATCAATACAAATATGTGCATCAAAAAGAAAATTTTTTAAAAAAGGGATACCGGTAACAGGGTTAAGAAACGGGTTCATGCGCTCACCTGTATCAATACAAATATTAATAATATGTTTTATGATTGCGGGAATCGTGAAATATACACTGAAATGTCTGAAATGCGGTAAGAGTTACTCTGAAGATCATTATATCTGTTCCTGTGAAAATAAATGTGACGCGCTGTTAAAGACAGTCTATGAACAAAAAAGTTTTACCATCGATGAATCCTACCAAGGAATCTGGCGATATCATCAGTGGCTTCCGATACAAAAAATTGACCAACGGCTTGTTGACCAAGGGAGTTCTTTTGTAACATATAAAAGTATAAAACTCGCGAAACAACTTGGACTGAAGAATCTTCTCATCTGCTTAAACGCATACCCGCATTGTCATACAGGGTCGTTTAAAGACCTTGAGGCAGAAGTGACCTTTCAACGGGTCATGGGCACAGTTGACTCAGGCAAACCCTTAGTAATGTCCTCTGATGGAAACAATGCGATATCTTTTGTGCATTATTCAAATGTGATTCGGTACCCAATTTTCTTATTTGCTACAGAAGATGCACGTCTGAGGCGAATCTGGTCCTTTTCCAAATCCAATCCCTACACACGTCTCTTTCCCATCGAGGGTGATTACTTTGATGCGATTAACCTTGGCAATCAATTTTCCCATGTCGAAGGGTATCTCTCCGAGGGAGGTTTCCGCAATGTCGCTCGTCGAGATAGCGTCGGAACAATGATGTTAGATGTGACTCGGCTCATGGGTCATCTCCCTGATCATTATTTTCAGGCACTTGGTTCAGGACCTGGTGCCATCGGAGCCCACGAAGCAGCAGAACGACTCATCCTTGATGGACGGTATGGAAACAAGTTACCAAAAATTCATGGCGCTCAAAATTACCCTTATGTTCCGATGTACGAAGCATGGAAAAATCATTCTCGAGCAATTGATGAACGATTTCAAAAAGAGTCGGCAAAACAATTAATTGACCAAACCTCAGCGCATGTGCTAACAAATCGCTTTCCCGCGTATTCTCTCATCGGTGGCATCTATGACGTGCTACAAGCAACCAAAGGAGAGATGTACAGCGTTACCAACGAAGAAATTGAAAAAGCCCAGGTGTTATTTGAAAAACTAGAAGGCATCAGCATTGTTCCTGAGGCAGGGGTAACCATCGCGTCATTACAACAAGCAATAAGCAAAGAAACTATCTCACCACAGGATTTCATTTTAGTAAACATAACCGGCGGTGGTAGAAAAGAGATTAAAAGAGAACGAATGCATATAGAACCATATAAATTTCTTACAAAAAAACTACAGATAAACCAAAAGTCATTAGAGGAAAAAATACAACATTCAAAGGAACTGATCCAAGAATCTATTCAAACGTATGGGAACCAAGTCGCTGTTGCCTGCAGCTGGGGAAAAGACAGCATGGTTCTGCTGCATCTCGCCAGAAGCATAAACCCAGATATCCCCATCTTCTCCGTTTTAACAATACATAAACCAAAGGAGACCTTTGAATTTGTTGTAAAGGTTATACAACAATACAATATCAAACCACACATTTTCATGGTTGGAGACACGATACCAGAGGTGCTTAAGAAAAACAACATTACTGTCACATTATTACCCATGGAGCAGTATCGCATACAAGTAGAAAAAATAAAAAAAGAAACAGGAAATGAAATCTACTACGAAGACCCTGATCTCTGCTGTAAATTATTAAAAGTCGTTCCTGTCCGTTATGCGTATACTACTCTCGGATTACAAGCATGGTTCAGCGGACTACGAAACACAGAAGGATACACCAGGAAGTATATACCTGAAATAGAAAAAATAAGTGAACACGAAACAAAAATCAACCCCATTCTCACCTGGACTGAAGAGGAAATATGGAAATATATTAAAAACAATAAACTTCTTGCGCATCCCTGGTATAAAAAAAAGTATGACGATGGCCGAAGAATCCGATCTCTGGGATGTAACCCTTGCACAGTCCCAATTTTCGATCATGAAAGTGAACGAGATGGTCGATGGAGGAAAACCCTTAAAAAAGGAGGGGAATGTGGTATACATACACGATCATCAAGTGAGAGGACATGAGAATCGCTAAAGGTTGTTGGCCCTGGGTTATACCCCCTTTATTGCTGAGCATATTTTTTGCCGTACTCTGTTGGTTTTCGCTTTGGTTTCTCTCCCTCTTTATCCCTATTTTTTGTGTACTTGTTTTCTTCCTCATTTTCTTCCGGGATCCCGAACGAAATATCGGTGAAGGCATCATCGCTCCAGCAGATGGACAAATCAGAGACATTAAACAAGAGAAAGACCAGTATCTCATCTCTACCTTCATGGAGGTCAACAATGTCCACGTCAACAGAATGCCAATCGACGGAAGGATCATACAGATGTCTCATTTCCCGGGGCATCATCTCAGAGCATGGAAAAAAGAATCAGATCTCAATGAGAGAGTAGTCATAACAATTGAGACGGAGATAGGCGAAGTAAAAGTAGTGCAACTCGCAGGGCTCATAGCACGCCGTGTATACCCGTACATCAAAGAAGGAGATACACTTAAAAAAGGGGATAGAATCGGAATTATTCGACTGGGTTCACGGGTGGATGTCTACTTACCAGTTAATAAAATAAAAGAAATTTCTATAAAAATTGGAGATCCAGTGAAAGCAGGGGAAGACACGATCGCCTTCATCAACGAGAAATAAAAAGTTTTGTGCTATTCTCAGGTTTTTATTCTTTTTCAGCCTTTTTTGCCTTTTTTTTACTCTTTGGCTTCGATTTCGGTTTCTTTTCCTGTTCTTCGACCATTGCGGGCTCATTTGATGGTTCTTCAGACGGAGACTCTTCGGTTTTTGTAGGTTCCATTGATGATTCTTTAGTTGTAGTTACTTCAGCTTTTGAGATATATTTTGCATCAATCCGATCTGTTACGTACACATCTTTTCCAGCTCGATAGATCTGTACTCCATCTTCTTTTGCTTTCTTTCCATCAATCCGTAAAAGAAGCGGCTCCTCAGTTCTGACTTTCCCGGCCTCAACTGCTTTCTCAATGCTGCCGCTGAGATGCACGTTTTTCCGATCAATCGGATTCAACCCACCCTCAAGAATAATGTCGATTTCTTCCTCGGTCACAGGGTAATAAAACTCATCGATCTCCGCAGGTGGTAGATCATCAAGCCGTATATCAATGGTATGACCATAGGTCGCTCGGATCATGCCACCGTCAATCTGATATCGACCCTTAGGGTCTGTAAGCGCAATCGCCTCAATATGGTGCTCTCGTAGCCATTGGAACCCTGACCTGCTGACGCCTACTGCTTCCACAAACTCGGAGATATCGACCCAACCGTGACCATCAACCATGATACCAAGTTTCTCCGGGAAATGCCGAAGCACTCCAGCCATGATTCGGCCAAGGGAATCAAGTTCACGATCACTCATCAGGAATTTTCCTTTTGTATTGCACACCGGGCAGGTTTCCCCACGGTAATACCCGTGTTCGTCACATTTTCCTAGCATATTTCCAAGTTCCGTAATAGCATAAGATGTATAAGTTTTTGTATTCGTTGTTCCATTACCCGTTCGGTGGACCAATGGAACAAGAAGAGATGAAAAAACTAGCTGCGGAAAAAGCGGTACAGTATATTGAAGACGGGATGGTCATCGGGCTGGGAACAGGGTCAACTGTTGAGTTCGCGATAAAAAAAATCGGAGAGATGGTAAAAGGCGGTTTGAAAATCGATGGGATCCCTACATCACTGAAGACCAAGAGGTTAGCCGCTGAACTGAAAATCCCATTGCTAGAGCTTGATGATCGCATCGAAATTGATGTCACCATTGATGGCGCTGATGAAGTAGATTCAAATCTGAATTTGATTAAAGGCGGCGGCGGTTCCCTAACAAGGGAAAAGATTATTGCGTACCATTCAAAAAAAGTCATTATCATTGTGGATGAGACAAAAATCGTGAAAGGCCTGGGATGTGACTCGTTTTTACCTGTTGAGGTCACAAAGTTCGGGTGGCTAGCAACCAAGAAAGCGCTGGAGGGCCTTGGGTGTACCGGGGAACTACGCAAGATCATGGATGAGGCATTTATCACAGATAATCAGAATTACATTATTGATTGTGATTTTGGCAAGATTGCTGACCCTGAGGCATTGGAAAAAGAAATCAACAATATCCCAGGTGTCTTAGACAATGGGTTGTTCATCGGCCTAGCTGACGAGGTTATTGTGGGGAGTAAACAAGGAATGATGACGTTGGAACGACAAGATATCGTGCAATAATCCATGTTTTGTTCTCAGGACGGTTCATACGAATGTTTTTCTCAGAGATGACCACAAGAGATGCGTTCAAGTTAACAAAAAAGAAAATGACGGAGTACCAAACAGAGTTCTTAGAACGGATGAACGCAATCGAGGTTGATGCGCATTGGTTTCGCAGGGTGTTCCATACATTCGCAGCTTCGTTTTTATTCTACTATCTCCTACCAGATGAGGAATGGATTAACTCTGTAAAAATAGTATTGCCAGTCATCATTGTTTTATGCATGGTTGTCGTCGAATATCGAAGGATACGAGGAGACCTTGATCACCAACGGTTCTTTGGTCTGCGAAACTATGAGAAGAAACGGCCTGCAAGTTACCTGTATTTCGGCGTCGGTGTACTGATATTATTTCTGTTGTTTCCCCAGCAGATAGCGATTCCTTGCATACTCTGCGCGTCATTTACTGACCCCATCATTGGCGAATCCCGATATTATCTTGGGAAAAAACGGGCGTACGCCATCGGTTTTGTCATTTCTGCATTTTTCTTCCTGGTGACATGGTATCGAGCAGACGGGTGGGCCCTGATACTTGTTTCATTGCTTGGTGCAACAGGGGCAGTGATAGGTGAAGCAAGGAAACTCAAATTTGTTGATGATGATTTTATGATTCAGATGGCTCCAGCTATTCTTCTGCTGTTGATGTGGCAAGGACTCTTGGCTATGGGGATTAATATGTTACCCCCACCACTGCTCCATCCCCTGTAATTTGAGATGAATGCATATGGAAAATAAGAATGATACTCGGAAAGAAAATATTCAGAAACTCTTGTTACGGTTGGAGTTGTGGTTTGCTCCGGTGTTGATTATCGTACCGATTGGGGCTTCGTTGTTCTTTCTTTGGGATTGGTATGTGAGGGGGTTTTCTACAGGGTCTTCTTTGTATGATGGTGAATTACTAATAGGTTTGCTTCTTCTTATTGGAAACCTGATGTTTGATATTTTTTTTCTAAGATCACTACGCATTCTTAAGAAAAAGTAGTAGTATCGTTTTTAATTCGCCTGATTCTTCTTTTTTCTGGTGATATGACGGTACGCAAAATAGAGGCAACCAATGACAAGAAGAATAACAATACCTACATCAAGTCCTTCTACGTATTGACTGACTTCATTCCAGTGTTGACCTAAGATAAATCCAAGATAAGTAAGGATACCGTTCCACAGTGTCGCACCAAGGATGGTATATAACGTGAATTTTTTAACATTCATTTTTCCAATACCTGCGATAAGAGAGATGAGATGTCTGACGACAGGGATGAGTCGGGCGATAAAAATGATTAGTTCTCCTCGTTTGTTGAACCATTCCTCTGTTTTTTTTATATCTTCTATATCGACAAGAACATATTTTCCGTATTTTTCAACGAGTGTATGTCCCCCGGTTTTTCCGATATAATAAAATATAAGGGAACCGGTGATGCTCCCTAGAGTACTCGCAATAATAATGAGGATAAAATTAAAGGTTCCTTGTGCGACTAAGAATCCTGCAAATGGCATAACAAATTCAGAGGGAACTGGAACGACCATGCTTTCAAGCATCATGAGAAAAAATATTCCAGCATACCCAAG
>JAPKYG010000211.1 GCA_026394435.1 Methanobacteriota archaeon
CCCGTTTCTTAACCCTGTTACCGGTATCCCTTTTTTAAAAAATTTTCTTTTTGATGCACAGAGATTACGAGCACTCTCTCCTGAAAAAATCAACAAATACCGAGATAAAGCCCTTCGGAGGATTGTAAGCTACGCTGATACTGTTCCTCTCTATCATATAAAATATCAAGCTGCTGGTCTGCATCCACATGATATCAAAGGAATAACGGACGTTACAAAACTCCCTTTAATTTCAAAACAAGACATTGTAGAACATTTTCCAAATGAAATCCTCCCGAGAAGGTATTCCAAAGAAAACACACGGATTGTTTCAACGGCGGGGTCAACCGGAAAACAGATATCGATCTACACTGATTTTTCGATTTTTTCTGGTGGAATTGGAGCGACATTGCGGATTTTTGATTCTCTTCGTCTCAATTGGAGGACGTCCCGTTTAGCAAATATCGGAAATTTCAACCCAAATATGGCTGACTCAACTGCTGAGAACCTTTTTTACTCGAAAGCCTCGATTGTGTATAGTAAAAAAAAACATATTGCGCTGAATGCGTTTCTTCCAATACAAGAAATTATTACACAGTTAGATCGATTTAAACCAGATATCATGTATTCCTACCCTGCAACGTTTTTTCATTTAGCGTACTATAAACGAAAAGGATATGGGGAACACATCAACCCGAAAGCACTTCTCGTGAGCGGATCTGTTCTTGAACCGTATACAAGAAGTTACGTCGAAGAGGCATTTGGGTGTAAAATGCATAATGGATACGGTTCTGTCGAAACCTTTTCTGAAGCTCCGATAGCGTTTGAATGCCGCGAAGGTACATGGCACATTAACTATGATTTTTTCCATGTGGAAGCAATAGATGAAAATAAAAAGCTTGTTGAAAATGGCATACGAGGTCATATCGTTGTGACGCGACTGTTTGGAAAAGCGACACCCATTGTGCGGTACACCGGATTGGATGATTGGGTGGTACTCTCCGATGATGAAGAGTGTGCTTGTGGTTTGCATACCCCTGTATTGAAAGGAGGTGTCGAGGGAAGGAAAAGTGATAGCGTGGTGCTACCTGATGGAAGGCTGTTTCCAGCGGCATCTTTTGCCAGCCTTTACAGTGTTCTTAATGATTTGAAAACCAGAAAAGTTAGGCAATTTCAAATCGTTCAGAAAAAACTTGATGAAATAGATATTCTTATTATCATCGATGAAGACCTTAGAGATGTTGGTCCCTCGGTTGATGTGATCTTTGAAAAAATCAAAGAGATTCATCAGAAAAAGGCGGGCCCCGGGGTCCAGATCAACGTCAGAGAAGTCCAGGATATCCCTTCTCAGAAGGGAAAACCCGCACCGCTGGTCATTTCTCACATACGACCTGAAAAGGGATATAAGATAATCGACGAGTAATGAGTTTATCCCTTCTTGTCGAGATTTTCTTTTTTAAAAAATGAGAGATTGCCGGGTATAGTAAATTACTACATTTTGTAATTAAAAAAATAAAAATCGAGGAAAAAATCACATGGACGTCCACATTGTAATGAGCACTGCCGAAGTGATCATCACATCGATCGCGGGGCCAGCTGGCGTTATTGCCTACTTTTTAGCCAAGATTTTTTTTAGAAAAAAATTCGGCAGTACCTAAAAATTTTTTTCGCCGACCGTAAGGTCTAAAAACCTAGAGCAGTTAGGTATCTTCCGGGCTTTTTCCCTCCATTTGGGCTTGTAGCTCAGCTAGGCTAGAGCAATCGGCTCTTAACCGATTGGCCGAGGGTTCGAATCCCTCCAAGCCCGCTGATTTCATCTTTTTCGTTCTTTTCGCTTTTCTAAAATAAAAAACAAAGACCTAGAGGCGCTCCTGAAGATAAAATGACTCATATGCATCAATTTCTTTTAATCCATCCGTTCATCATAATGTGTTTTTTACAAGTATATTGATAAATTTAGGAATTGACCTTTTTGTGAGAATCTTTTAAACCCGCACGTGATGTAGGTGTATTAGAACAAACGAAAAATTAGCGGTGGTGTCAGCTATAAAAAAGAAATGTCCTCAATGTAGTGGAAAAGCAGTTCGGTTGTACCAAAACAAAACCGTTGATGGGAAACGAAAATGGATACCCACTGCTTGGTGTTGTACCGACTGCAACTATCTCTACACGGTTGCTTCTGACACCCTGATGTACCCCATCGGTGGAAAAGATTACAAGAAATCTTATAACGGGAAATGCCCAAACTGTGACATGAAACTCACCCGGCTGTTCCGTCATAAAAACCCAGTGCATGGGAAACAAGAATGGATCTCAACCGCCTGGTACTGCAACCGCTGTAAATATGTCTGGCTTGACAATCCAGGAAAACAGTAGCTGTTCGTTCCTAAACAGTTAAATATAGCTATCTATTTTAGGGGCAAGGTAGACAAATCAGAGGAAAATCCAATGAAACGCAGTTCACGAGTATGGAAAAAGCGAAGGAAAATGCGCTGGAAATGGCGCAAGAAACGAATGCGACGAGAAAAACGAATGCGAAGACAGAAACAGTAATACATATCGTAATGGGAGCATGGTGTAACCCGGCATCATTACGGGCTCCAGTTAGGTATGATTACAAGAGGGTCATCTGACGTATGATGAATAACTGGAGCGATGACCTACGAAGAGACCCGTCGATCTGGGTTCAAATCCCAGTGCTCCCATCCAAGTTAAAAAAAATAATGGAAGAGGTATGAAAAAATGGAACTAAGCATGAAAAACATCAATGCATATACCATCGTTGCTCTCATCGTCCTCATCGCAGGACTTCTTCTCTACATAACCTGGGGTCTTCGCTATGGCGTCTGGGCAGACATCGGAATCTATTCAATCACCATTATCCTGGTCCTCGGTGGCCTGCTTGGAGCGATTATTTCCCTTTCTATGGAAAAAACAGAAGAGAAAGAATGATAGGCTTTTTTCCCTAAAAATTACGGAATGTTTATATACAGCATCATGGTAAGTGATATCTGATGGAACAGGAAGAGATGCTAAAAAAATACTCAGGTGAATGGATTTTATTGTTCAATGATCAAATCGTTGACCATAGCTTGAACCTTGAAGACGTACTGCGGGCAGCTGATGAGAAGTACCCCGCAGAGAAATTCCCTTCAGATAACATCAAGATATCAAAAGTATTATCTGGCAGTATCCATTTACGTTAACGCAATCATGCCGGAAACACCCTTTATATTCGAATACAAGAACTACCCGTTGATTCCCATCAAGTTTCTTTCAAAGGAACGAGAAACCCCTCTTATTGATGCACTGCTTGATTCCGGTGGAGACTTTATCGTCATTCCCTATGCTATCGCCAAGTATTTGAAACTCAAGTTGGAGAAAGCAGGTTGTGTCGATACCGCGGGTGGGGAAACCACCCTCTGCAAATCAATACTGACCATGGTTATTTATGATGAGGATAGGAAGTTCACCTACGAAAACCTCGAAATCCATGTGTCTGATCGCAATGACCTACCGGTTCTTCTCGGGAGATACCCGATTTTTGAGGATCATGAGATCATCTTTAAAAAACATGAAAACAAGCTGATTTTACAACCCATCCAACAACACTAAGCCATCTTTTTTTCTTCGGGAGACCTTAAGAGAAACTTTAAATCGTCCTTACATGATTCTGATTCCGAGGAACAAAGTATGCCATATATACATGAAGGATGGACGTTATATAAGAGGGATGTCACCCTCAAAGGCGGACGAAAGCAAACGATTTATTTCTTTAGCAAGAGATCACCAAAAAGTGGTACTCCATGTGAATTACCGCAGGGATACGTCGTTGGTGTCAACAAACGAACCGGCCTTCCCTATCTAAAAAAGAAGTGACGCACTTCTTTTTTCATTTTTTCATTTTCTTCCCTAATTTTTCCTTGTACAAAACGATGAAATAACATATACTTGTTCGTGGCAATAGGAATGGAACAAATGCATGGTCAGCCGTGAAGAAAAAGTCGTATGGTTTTATGAACAGTCAAAAATGAAGGAATGGTGGAAGGCAAACCAGACGCTTGCGTTCCACTATGGGTATTATGAAAAAGGGTTTCATTCTCACGATCAGGCAATTCTTCATATGAATGATATCGTGTGGGATATGCTCGGACTTGATGGAACCAGACCACTCCAAATACTTGACGCAGGATGTGGAGTCGGCGGTACCTCGATATACTTAGCTAAGAAATATCCAATGGTTTCCTTTACTGGGATTTCAATTGCACCCTCCGAAATACAGTTCGCAACGGAGTTAGCAGTACAAAACAAGGTGACAGAAAATACACGATTTCTCCAGAACAACTTCTGTGACACCAAGTTCCCAGATGGTAGCTTCGATGGAGTCATTGCTTTGGAATCTATTAACTACGCTCGGGACACCAGAGATTTCTTCCAAGAAATGTATCGTGTCCTTAAGCCAGGAGGTCAGCTGGTTGTTCTCGATGGGTTTCGCACACAGAAACGTCTCTCACCGATGATGCAGAAAGCGTACCATCATTGGCTGTCTGGTCGGGTGATTGATGATCTCGTGTCTATCAATGACTGTGTTATGCTGATGGCCGAGCAAAAATTCCAACAGATTACCGCTACCGATATCTCCTCACATACTGCGGCATCAGAGCTCCGAGGAGTGGTGATTGGTCTTCCGTTCTTTTTTTCTATTCTGGTGAAATCGATTGTGTCGTTAAATCGCTATAAACG
>JAPKYG010000212.1 GCA_026394435.1 Methanobacteriota archaeon
AAGATAATACACGACACCAATCGAGCCGAGTACTATTGCGATTAAATCGATTAGATAGGGGGGAATATCGATGGTGATTCGTAATCCTATCCAAGGAATCACAATGGTATTGCCGCTTCTCATTGATTCTTCACTGTTGTAATAGATGTATGCCTCTGCGGGGGCGGATCCTGCCCTATCATTTATCACAATGCTTAAACCGGTAAAAAATGTTTTTTGAAAGACGAATCGTACTGCAATGTCGCAGCGTTCATCGATGGTTTCTTTCTTGTTTGATTTTTCGAAAAAACACTTTTCGATAACCAATAAATGATTATTCTCAGGTGTTTCGCTGAATTCATTTATTTCAATATAGGATTCCAAACTCTTATATTGTTGGAAAAGAAACGTATAAGGCTTCGTACCATAATTGTCGAGGGTCACACTCACATTATTGATATCAGCCCAGGAGTTATAATCTGAAATATTGAGATACACCCTGATGAAATTATCCTGCTCCTCAACACGGATATACCCGTATTTTGGTGGGACGTTTATTACTCCTACACCTGCTTGCCCTGCGTTTGCGTTCAGCGGAACAATTACTGAACAGAGGACGAGGATTGTGAACACTATGAGAAAGGGTAAAATGATTTTTCTCATTTTTTCTCTGTTACCTCATTCTATTTTTAACGTATGATAAAACCATATAGATAACAACAAGCAGAACGACGATGATGACAATGATCTGCATGATGAAACCAGGGTTCGCAGATGTTCCTTTGTCAGGTGATGCCGGCGGTCCAAGGGTTATTTGAGTTGTATAGGTTTTAATTACTCCATCACTGCTTACTTTATAGGTAAGGATACCTGTTTTTCCCTCACCGAGAGCTTCAACGGTCACGATTATAGTCCGTTCTGAAGTATTTGTGGAAGTAAAAGAAATCGGAGAGCGTGTTTCAGTATTACCATCATACAATTTTAGCGCACTAATGTTTTTTTCATCTGCCGACACGTCTACGGTTACTGCCCCGTTACCGGAAACATATGCACTGATATCTTTAATCTCCCCCTCATACATGTTTAATTTTTCTAAATACTGGAAGGTTATCCCTGTGCCTTGGATTTCATCTATCCTATAGTTGCTATGCCCAACATAGACAACCAACTGAGGCACGTCAATAATAAAGGAGGTGTACAAGGTAACCGTCGCATTTGTATCGACGAAATAGGAACGTGGATATGAGCCATTTACTTGTATATCCATTCTTTTAATCCCAGGCGGCCAACTTCTCGAATGGACTATAACATAATGAGTGGCGATATCGTCCGGTAAAAATTTTTTATTTAGATCTGTAATTTCGATATCGTTGTATTTTTCGTAATCGATATTAACGTATAGTGGAACATTACCAATATTTCCTATCTTAAAGAAATTATCACCTTGAGCATCCATGATGGTGAATGGATCAACATAAAATATGATTGATGATGGTTTGCTCAATGAGATACCGGTTTTTGGTTTTTCAACGACAATACTCTCAGAATGTATTGTAGTTCCATCCTTTGATACTTCAACAGTCCAGTTTTCAAAATAGTCTACAATGTTAGGCATTGCATCCTTTATTCCTATACAAAAGCTGTACAAAGTATTGTTCTTAAAACAAGAATCCTGTTTAATGTATTCAATACCATACCCGCTTACATCGTTCCAGACCGTTATATTATTTTTATCATATTTCCACTCATAATAATTCGTTTCATTTTTATTTCCAGTGGTGAGTGTAATTCCTTTATAAAATCTCAAGGATAATTCATCGCTTATCTGATTCATGGTAATATTCACATATTGCCAGACCCCTGCGACAAACACAGATTTGTTAAAACGAGTTTGTTGTTCACCCTGCAACATATTAATAGATAGAGCTACATCATCAGCTGCTGGAACAGTTGAAGCCAAGGTGCATAAACATAGTATGAGTATAAAAAAAACGATAATATGTTTTCTTGTTTGTTTTCCCACTCTCCTCTCTCCTGTAGTAAATCTAGACTGCTGAGTCACCCATCCATACTTCTTATCTTTATTCCTCTATTAAAGTTTTTCTTTGAAGAGATATTTTTTAGATAGTAATTAAGGCAGGAAGAGGATGACAAAAAGTTTGTACAATACATACAAAAAATAAAATTTGTATAAATAAAAAAGAGAAAGAGGGATTTGTTTTATATCACTATGTTGTCGTCAGATGATATCGTATCGAAGCGTCGTAGTCACCTGCCATCTGACCAAAGGGAATATTACATTTATACTGAACGTCACTTGTGGAAAAACTCGTTCCGTTCGCTTGCGCAAGATGATATACTCCAGAAGACCCGAAGAAATAAATCATACCACTGCTAGCAGTGAAATTGTCGAAGGTATTTAAATCACCGCCACGCACCCAAATTCTGTCCCGAGAAATCGTTGCAAGAGGAAACGTTTTATGAACTAAATTCGCAACATCGGTAGTGAGAGAATAATTCCCGTTCGAACGTGTCTGGAGTGTTATATTACTATTCGCTGTCGCATTTTCTCCTGGTTGCCCAATGATAGTCGGCCATCCTGCACTGACGATAGCACTATATGAATAGATGC
Source organism: Methanobacteriota archaeon (assembly GCA_026394435.1). Taxonomy (GTDB): domain Archaea; phylum Thermoplasmatota; class E2; order DHVEG-1; family DHVEG-1; genus SM1-50. The sequence goes on from JAPKYG010000212.1 coordinate 2,612, forward strand.
CGAACTCATCATGTATCCAAGAAGTGCTTGATTGGGGAGCACTTTCTCCACTATCGGTAACTGTTATTTTAAAGTTCCAGGACAAGGGATCATTCGTGGCGTTACGAGTCGTAAGCCAACTTCCTTCCCCGGGACCGGGAGCATACCTAACCTGATAGCTTGGAATAAATTGGAACGTCAGATTATGACATTGGGTATAACCGACACTACCATAGAGATCAAATACAACGCGCTCTGTATATTTACGTGCAGTAAATTCGCCTCCATGAGGCCACAACATCCTCCATACAGCGGTCCCAGTCGTGTTTCTATACTGAAGGAACAAATTTATGTTTCCACCTAACGTTTGGTTGTAGGTGCTACTCTCATTGCCGTGATCATACCAAGCAGTGACATTAATATATTGAATATCATCCCATCCTTGATCACTACTGATATTGATGATAAATCTGTATTCTGCACTATTGTTCACATCAATCTCTTTGTTGAGTTTAGTGATCCATGTTCCAGACTGATTGTATTGAAAACCATACCAATTAATTCTCGGAGGAATCTGCAGTACTGTTACATTTAAAGTTGTTGAATTATGCCATATATCAGGGATGTTACCAGGATCGGCCTTCCCAATCATGACGATTGGTCCAAAAAGAAAGATATTTACTACCATAGATATGATTAATGTTATGCCCATTATAGCGGAAAATACTTTTTTCTTTCGTTCCATCTCCATTTTTTTCACCTTCATCCATTTCATATCGAGCTACTTTACGACATGCTAACAAATGTCAGGTACGTTGTTTGGTAGACACAATATTTAAAGCTTTTTTGTCAAAACGTCATTCTGCAAATGAGCCATACTAAGAGAGCTTCCAGATAAAAAAAATTGATACCATCAAAGAAAAATTAAGACCTAAGAATAGGTAGTTGTTGGTCAGAAATATTCTGATTTTAAAAGAGAGGCATTAGAGGGGTTTGATTAATTCTTATGTAGTTTTGAGATGATAACTTATAGGAGCTGTATACTCTCCAGCAATCTGACCGAGAGGGATACTGCATTTATATTCAACATCACTCGTTGAAAAACTCGTTCCATTTGCTTGATTAAGATGATATGTTCCAGCAGATCCATAGAGGTAGATTAAATCATTAAAGGTAGTGAAATTATTTGAAAGCGCTAAATCACCACCTCGCACCCAAATCCTTGTACGAGACATATTTGCAGTCGGATGAGTTTTATGCGTGAGATTCCCTACGTCAACAGAAAGTGAATAATTCCCATTCGAACGAGATACAAGTGTAATATTACTTTCTGCTGTTGCATTTTCCCCAGGATACGCGTAGATAGCGGGCCATCCTGCACTTATTATTTCGGTATATGAGTAT
>JAPKYG010000103.1 GCA_026394435.1 Methanobacteriota archaeon
CGTAAAACTCCCGTATGTCCCGACTTCTTCGCCTGAGAAGGCGATGAACTTGATGGTGTGATTGAACTGATACTGGCTGAGGGCATGCGCAATCGCAAGGACCGCTGCGGTTCCGGATCCGTCATCATCAGCACCTGGTGCACCAGCAACGGTATCAAAATGGCCACACAGAATATATTCTGCTGTACTATTCAGATCAGTTCCATGTAATGTTGCAACAACATCTTTACTGCGAAAACCGCCATAGCGCCACTCATGACACTCGACGTCAAGTCCCATCTGTTGAAATGCGTCGTAAATATATTCTGCAGCAAGGCTGCAATTTATCGACCCGGTATATCGAGGTCCAAATTTCATTAACTCATGATGATACTCAAATAATAATGACTCATTGATTTGGTTGATCATGTCTATGATACTTGCGTCATCGGACGAAAGTGATGTCACCTTTGGTTCCGAATCTCGTGCTGGTACTGTGACACATGATGAAACAAGAAGTACAGCAATGGAGAGCAAAACGAAGAGGTCCTTTCGCATGAGCTATTCCTTACTGAGATGATTCCCCCGTTAATATATAAACATTTCTTTATAAAATATATAAAAAAGAGGTATTAGGAGGGATATCCTCCCATTAGTAGACTTGGATCACCAAGGAGCGCCCACTCCTGGACGATCTTACAGTCTACAAGATCATCCATGGGTGGATGCTCATTCATGTAATAGATGAGATCTGTCCCATGAGTCTCCCCGAGGTTCTCTTTTCCATCGTGATATGCCTTAAAGAATAACCATTCCAGGTGTCGTCCCCTTTCTGTTAACGTATCTTGTCCGGGTTCTCCATATCCAAGGCCGGTATTTGCGATGACCGCGATAGCGCCACCTTTGGTTTGACTTGCCATGGCCCATGCCCAACAACGGGGAATCCATTCGCTGTACCAAAATTCCCCTAAGGAGGTCTTCCATTCGAAGTAACCTAAACCGTCCTCTAACACTCCTTTAATAATATTCATTAAACTTGTGTTAAATTGCGCGTTATGGCAACCACCGACGATCACGATAGGCTGTTTTTTTCCATTTACGAGTTGTGACATATGTTTGACTTTTAATCCATTAATCCAGGCGCTTTCATTTTTTGGTGGATGGGTGGACCATGACGCTGGATTCCCATGACCCGAAAAATGCACAAATCCGCAGCCTTTATTAATCTCAGCAATCACCGAGTCTGGGCCAGTAAAGCGACCATTGGATGTCCATAGCATTGAGGCATCAAACCCAAGACCTTGTAATTGTTGAAACGATGCATTGGTCGCGAGTTCACCTTCATAATAGGGATCATTGGGGGCAGGATAGGTATCACCAGCGACGCCAACAAATTCCTTGAACCATTCAGTACCATACGTTGTTGTTTCATAGGTGATGATTTTATCAACCATAGTTTTTACCTGAGAGGTACTCGTACAAGGCAGACGACCGACGTAGACTTCAGGGTACATGTCAAGGATGTCTTTTTTCGTATGAGTCCATTCCGCAAAGATATTGTTATTGTTCGAATCCCAGCTAGAGAAGTTACCATTGCTATCATACAAGTCAGCGAAATACAGATCAGTAAGATACGAGCCTTCTCCATCATCATTTAACAGAGAGTATCGAACCGGTATCCACCATTCTTCTTGCATGATTCCGCCGTTTCTTCCCCCGACTAAGAGTACATATTTGGTGCCCCATTGGTCAAATGAGTTCTTGATGAAATACTTCATTTCTTCTGCGCAATCTCGTCCTTCCGCGGTGAAGAAGACGCTGTCGCAGATATCATCACGGGTTACTAACTTGGTTGTCATACCTTTGCTAATCTTATGTGTGACAAGTGGCTGTAAGGCTTCAGAGAAAGCCTCAGGGGCGATAATTACCAGTTCGTATTGATCAGAGGATGTTGTTGGTTTTGCGTCTGGCAGCGTATACATAATACTTATCTTTGCGTTCTGGGCATAGCGGAGAGTGTTGCCAGATGGAAGATATTGAACAGGATACAAATGAACCGCAAGATACGTCACTAGGTTATCACCGTCTCGTCCCGCAGCGATATGATAACTATATGATTCTTCTGGGTAGATTTTGAAGGATGTTGATTGATGAGATACTAGGTTTGATCCCTCAGTGTTGTCTGCGATTGGTTGGGGAGCAAGCTTTAGTGGTTTTGATATGGTTTTTTCTTGAATCTCTAAGTAACTGACAACAACATCCGTAATTTTGGTTAGGAACGGGAACGTATACACGCGAGTCACGACCGGTAATGCATAACCACCTGGCGTCGTCAGATACGAGGTTGCTTCAGAAAGACCAACATTGGTATAGTCGTTTTCCTCAAGAAGTTGAACCGACGAAAACGAGAGTGTATCTTTTTTTTCTAAAATTTTTTGGTCTGTGAACGAAGATGTGGCAGCTCCACTTCCACTTATTATTAAAACTACTACGATTACGATGGCAAGGTTTTTATTCATATGCTATCCCCTATTTTTTTTATGTATAAATTTTGCATCTACGAATATCCTCCAATTTGCAGACTGGGGTCACCGAGAAGAACAAACTCTTGTAAGGTCTTACAGTCAAGTTTCTCCAGCATTGGTGGATACGCGTTGAGATAATCTATAAGTGCTTGGGTGTGCGCCTGGCCAAGGATTGTCATATTATTTACACCATAATTTTTGAAGAACTGCGTATTCGTATATCCTGAGAAGAATTGGCAGCAATCTGGGATTCCATCATCGTTATAGTCTCCCTCTGCAAACCAGTCAAGTCCGGTGTATGCCATGGTCGCAATACTTCCACCGTTCTTTACACTGATGAGTTTCCATGCCCAACACTCGGGAATCCACTCGTTGTACCAAAACCTTCCCAACGAATTCTTATATGCAAAATATTTTAAACCGTCTTGTAAAATACCTTTGATAATATTCAAGTAACTAGTGTTGAACTGACCGTTATGACAGCCACCGCATACGGTGACCGGGAGTTGTGCACCATTTTTCAGATTTGGCATGTCATCCACATTCAATCCACTGATCCAGGCACTCTCATTGTTCGGTGGGTGCGTAGACCAGCCCTTTGGGTTGCCGTGTCCATCGAAAAATAAAAATCCACAGCCCGCACTGATTCCATCGATAACATCTTGAGGGCCGGTGAAGTTTCCATTGGACGTCCAGAGACGGACACCGTCAAATCCTGTCATATATTCTAATGCGAGTTTGTTTTCCTCTTCACCTTCGTAGTAGGGGTCTCCTTGGATAGGTGCGGAGTCTCCACCGACAACCACCATTTTTTTGAACCACTCTTGTCCCGCGGTTGTGGTTTCATAGGTGATAATCTTGTTTACCAATGTGTTAACTTCATCGACGTTTTTACATGCTAGTCGACCAATAGAGAGTTCCGGGTACATATCGATGATATCTTTCCCATTCGAGTTCCATTCTGCGAAGATGCCGTTGTTATTAGAATCCCAACTACTAAAGTTCCCACCTGCATCATACAGGTCTACGAAGTAGAGGTCAGAAAGGTAGCCACCTTCGTAGTTTGCACCATCGTCTAGATTAGTGTACCGAACCGGGACCCACCATTTTTCTTGCATCACTCCACCGGATCTCCCCCCGACGAGCAGCACGTAGTCTGTCCCCCATTGGTCATAGGCGTCTTTTATGAAATATTTCATTTTTTCCGCGCAATCTCTTCCTTGTGGTGTGGTATTCCCATTGCATATGTCTTCTTTCGTGACAAGTTTCGTTGTGATTCCTTTACTGATCTTATAGTCAACCAGTGGTTGCAGTGCGTTGGTAAAGTCTTTGGGTGCGATAATGAGAAGTTGATATAGATCAGCCTTTTTTGGTGTTATTGTTGTTGGTACGTCGTATGAAATGGAGATGGATGCGGTGTTGCGGTACAGGATGGTATTGTCCTCTGGTCTGTATTGAACCGAGAAGCTTCGGACCGTTAAGAACAGGACATGTTCTCCGTTTGAGACGCCTGCTCCGAGATGATAATCAAAGAGTGTCTCCGGGTAAATATTTCCCATTGGCTGATCGTTTTCAGGGGCAGTGATGAGTTTCCCTGCGACTGCGGTCATTGGTGCTGGTGATACTTGAATGTTCATTCCCAGGTGATATTCTTGTGGGTCTGAGAACGAAACGTCAACAGAATGTATCTTGGTTCCGAACGGGAAGGTATACGTGGTCACTTCAGCGGGCAGCAACGGCATATTGGTTTTCCGCAGCCATGCGTTTGTATTTTCAACAGAGATGAATGCGTACCCATCGGTGTTTTGGATAACCGGGTGTGAAAAAGAGATGGTTTCTGTTTGAATCAAAGAGTGTTGTGTTGTGTGTGAGACGGCAGCAGCTCCAAGTCCACTGAGGACCATTATTCCAACTATTAATATTGGTACTATTCTCTTCATATTATTTCCCCTTCGTTTTGTGTTACCTACAGTAATCCAAATGATGATTCTTTTTATATATATTCCCGCATATTCTTAATTATATAATTCTCTATTTAAATCTATCTCATATGATGGTTTAGGAGAAAAGAGAATGGATGAGTAGAAACAACATGATCGAAACCCATGGAAAAAAAATTCCATTGGAGAGATAATTGCTCGACCGGAGTAACCAGTTGGATTGATATAATCCCATAATCCGCATGATTTTCTATATTCCATATTTTGATTGAACCGGTAAACGTCGCTTGTTCATCGGTGGCATCAACATAGACATATACCGTCACCGGCTCTCGCTAGGGAAGATTCATTCCATCGTTTGATTCCAACACCCAGTTGCTTTCCCATTCTGGTGTTTCTGCTCTTTTATTAAATGAGATTTTTTCGCTCTGTTCTCCTATAAGCAAAAAATGTGACGTTCCATAATGTTTATATCCTAAAACGCATAATAATAACGAAGATGACAAAGCAGAACAACCGAAAAAAAGAACTAGATTCTGAGAGAACCGAATGGCGAAAAACCCATCGGACACTCAACGGTAGAATCATCCTGTACCCAGACAAACCACCTGAACATATTAATGCGAGAGGCAGCAAGGTATATAACTGGTTCTGGAGAAAAATCCTCCGTGAAACCAAACCGCAGGAGATCCCTGCCATTGTTTCTGTCTTGCAAGATGCCATTAAAGCAGAGAAAGAACCAAGAAAGATACAAGTGTTGCGAACCATGATCGGGATGGCAGAGGACGCGTACCAATTCAAGCAACTCGAAGACATCAAGGACTGTGACACTGAACTGCAATTAGAAAAAAAATCAGTCTATAATTCAGAAGACGGGGTAATCTATCGGAATGGAACCATCTATACCACTGATTATAACGAAGACGAAAGTGAAATTTTCCTTCGAGATATCGAAGGTATTATTATTGATGTTCTCTCATCTGAAGATAAGGCAGCAAAACCCCTACAAAAAACGGTACGGAACAACGTGTATAAAGATTGGAACTATATGGAGAAAATCTAAATCCGCCAACATATAATATAACGAGGATAAGTTTTTTGGAATTTTTTTCATAACCTGTATATTCTTTTTTGTGCTGTACTTTTTCTACAAATTTTTACTAAGAAGTATCCAATCATCCAAATACAATATGAAACAAAAAGATTCTGAGTTTCTCTTTCTATTTCACAGATGTTCGACAATTGCCGAACATTTGGTAGAAAACTATAAAAGAGTTTAAAAAATATTCTCCGGCCAGGTGAAGTAGGAGAAAGGGGATGATGAAACTCGTGATAACCGAGAAATGGGATCAGACATTGTTTTATTTGGCGACACTATCAATTGTGTTTATTGTTGGTTGTGTCGTTCGGATCATCGCTGGATAAACAAGCGTTTTTTCCCTATTATTTCTTTTTCTTAGGTATAATGATTGTGATAACGAGTAGGGTAGTTGAAATGGGGAAGAGAGGGGAGGTGATGAGAATTTGTATTCGGGAAAAAAGGGTTTTCTCCCCCATATAACTACTCTAAGTTCAAACAGGGAATAAAATCTATTATATAAATCTTTTTATACAAAAAAATTAATTAATAATAACTGGAGAAAAAATATTCAGAACTTGAACTTTTTAGTGTAGATTTTCTCAAAAATAAAGCTCTGCACCGTATCTAAATCCGAATCCAGGTATATCGCAGCAATCAATGCTTCCAAGGCATTCGCAAGGTTCGTACGGTTCTTTGCCCCTTCTTGTTTGAGTTCTCCTTTCCCTAACATCAAAAACAAACCGATATTTAACCGTATCGCAACATCAGCAAGTACGTTGTTGTTGACACCAATAGCACGTCTGCGTGTCAACTCTCCTTCAGAAAAATATTCATTGCTTTGATAGAGTTGTTTAGCGATAATAAAATTCAGAATACTATCTCCAAGGAATTCTAATCGTTCATTATATTCCAGGGGCGTCTGTGCCTCAAACGCGTATGTCTTATGTGTAAGCGCTGTTGTTAATAGCTGCTTGTTTGTAAACGTATACCCAAGTTGTTCTTCTAACGATTCAAGGTTACTTTTTTTCATGGTCATCCTCTTCGAATATCGTAGCTCTCCATTAATATATCATTCCAACTCAACATACTCTCCAATGTTTTGAGCAATCTTCGGATCATCAAGTGCTCTCATTAATTCTTCTTTGGTATTGAACGGTCGTTTCGTTAAAATCCTCACCGCTCTTTTCTTTCCAACACCAGGAATTGCTTCTAACGTCTCCCGGGAGGCGGTATTCAGATTCAAAGGATATGGTACCGCGGTTACAGACCGATATCCGTACTCCACGACTTTCACGTCATAAAAGATGTGAAGCGGGAACACACCAGGGATGCCGATAAGCAAAGGATAGCTTCCCAGCTGTCGAGCGAACGTCAACTTCCCTTCATACATTTCAGTACATACCTCGGTAAGCAGTGTTCCTTGCGGAACGAGTCGCTGCAGCATCGGTCGTTCAATGGTTTCACGGACCTTTCGTTTGAAGTGTTGAAACTCTGATTTATGTTTCCTTACGTTTTTCTCTCCAATCTCAAACATTTTTGTCCCAGGGATTGGAATAACTTGACGTAGATTGATGCGTCTTAACCGAAGACCATCGTCATAGATTTTTTTCAGAAATTCGTAGTCAAGAACGAACGTATTTTTTGTTTCGCCGTCGAGCCCAAAGACAAAATTCAAACCAGGTAGCAACTCAGGAAGTCCATTTGTTCCTCTCCTTGACCCAACCTCATTTAAAAGTTTCACTGCATCAAATACCTCCTCAGCTGAAGCCTTCAGGTTATTTTTTTTGATGACCACAGGATCAACGCTTTCTACTCCAAGTGCTGCGACATCACCAGCAGTATGATATTTTACAATGCTTTTTGCAATCCGTCGGCATTCATCTGGAAACCGTGCAATCACACCAGGGTTTGCATTATCAATATGAAGAGTTTTGAGATCAGGTGCTGCGAAGTGAATTCCTTGAAACAACTGTTCCAGTGCCTTAGGATTCGGCTGGGGAAACTCAAGTTCTCCAGCACCTTTTGCCATGTAGGAGAAAATACAGGGTTGATTCCCAATTCTCATGTGATGAACACCGGTTTTGTATAACGCAGCAATCTCCCTGCATATCTCATCAACGGTTCGAAAACTCGGAAGGCCTTTGCTCGGTTCGCTACAAAAAGAACACCCACCCACGATACTGCGTGGACACCCGCGGTACGTCTCAATTTCCGTGATAAGATACTCTGGAAAAAATGGGTGTTGCTTCACAACTGCTGCGCCTTTCACAGCAAAATCCTTTATCACGTGTGGATTGGATCTTCGGAGAGAAGGATCTATGGTTTCTTTTTTCAGATTGTTTTTTAATAACTCCGTAACAACGATTTCACCGTCACCATTAACGATGAGATCAAAAACATCTTCTACGATACCGGTTTCTTTTACGCTTTTACCACCAGACATCCCAAACCCATACCGTGCCGCAGGACCACAGAGAAGTTTCACAGGTTGTGTAAGATTACTAAGCAAAGAGACAAGTTCGTATGGACTGACTGGGAAACCAGAGAGGTACCGTCCGGGAACAGACATCCCAGCGATAACAACGAGGATATCAGATTTTGAAAGAGTATCAAACCACGATATGTCGTTTCGAATCTGGTCTATAGTAACATATGAAACAGTGGCGTGTGTATCGAAATTCCAGACTGCGCCAGCGATATATCTAGGGTACGGACTGATATACGGTGGAACACCAAGGCAGGTTGGTTCATCGACGTACCCGTCAAGTATCGAGACACGTAACATATTTTTTATTGCAACAGCTCCTGTATTTAAAAAACTTCGTTTTAAAGAAACAAATGAAGAACTTATACAATTTTGATACTCGATTCATTTATACGAACCACAGTATTAAAACAGATAACTTTATACCAAGAATTAATATTCCGCGTGAAAGATGGGTGAAGAACCATGATTAGCGCATACATCCTGATAACGATGCAACCAGGGAAAAGCGATAAAGCAATCAAAGAAATGAGACAAATTGATAATGTCGCAAAGATTTCGATAATTGCTGGGGAGTACGATATTGTCGTCAGAGCACAGGTGAAAAACCTCGAAGAGCTCTTAGATGTTACCGATAAGCTCCAAATGGTCGAGGGAGTGAATAAAACAACCACCCAGATTATCGAGAAAGAAATCAGCCTCCAATAATGAGACGAAAGCATGATCATTAGGAAAAAATACCTGTTTTATGTCCTGGCGATCACATCTTCCTTTATTACTGCCGCAGTAACTGGGATTGATAGTTTTGTTGGTGGTCAATCAGCGTTTAAATATGATCCTTGGGCTTTTGCCTTTTCTCTCTTTTTCGTAGGAGCTATAGTTACTTTTTTGATTGCACTGATTCTGTCGATAAAATTCAAAGGGAAAAGTGTCGGAGCAAAAATCCTTGATCCCTCGTTTAAACAAGTGCGTATGGTGCAGAAAAGCGAGATGAAATACCATCTTGTTGCCGGCCTTATGAACGCGATCAATACCGTCGGGTATTGTGCAATCGTGTCAACTGTTCAAGATCCATCCGTGATACTTTCGTTTTCTCAAATAGTCATCTTGTATCTCCTCCTTATGGAATCGATTACAGAAAAAGACGTCCCAACACTCGTTGAGGTTCAATCTTCGATTATTGTGACCTTTGGTGCGATTCTCGCATCAATTAGTTTAACAGGAGAGTTTCAGTGGCTTCCGATCATTATTGTGTTCCTTGTGGTGAACCCCACCTGGGCTGTCTTTTCGATCTATCAAAGAAAATTAAAAATCATGCGAATTCACAATAAACCGAATGACTCTATCAATATTCGTTTATGGAACGTTGTGTTTTCTTGTATTTTTACTTCCGTCATTCTTTTTATCTTTGATATTTTCACGAGCGGTGGTCATCTCATCGCTGCATTTACAACATCAATTAATCTGTATTATTTCCTCTTACTCGCACTCACCATGGGTACAACGTTCTTCGCGTATGTCTTGTACATTCGTTCTCTTGGTATGGGAAAAGCCAGTGTGAATAACGCTCTTCGTGCCTCGACAATTATCTTTGCAATCCCCTTCTCAATTATTCTACTCCAGTTAGGTGTTATTACTGACTTTTCCACCGATCCTGTAATGCTCATAATCAAAGTCATTGGAATCGTAATGATTGTGATGGGTATCATATCGTTTGCACTCACCGTTGTCAAAGCATATATCTTCGTTACTGTGAAAACTGGTCGTCCGTTGCGGGAGACGATGCAGAAATTGTGGAATATCCGTGGTGTCACTCATGTGACGATCACAACAGGGAAATATGATTTCGTGGTGAAGGTATCGACGCGTACCCTTATGAAAGGCTACGAGCGTATCATTAAAAAACTTGATGAAATTGATGAGGTTAATAAATATCGTTGGGCATCCGTGTTAAAAGACTGGGAAAAAATCTAAATCGACAGGAAACTCTTTTATCATTTCACTTGTTCCCATACTGGGAATATAGTATGATTGACAAACGATTAGAGAAATTTGCCAATATTTTGGTCCATCACTCTTTGAGTCTAAAGAAAAACGATTTGTTTGTACTATCCGGGAGTCATCTCGCTGCGCCGTTGATTAAGGAAGTTTATACACAAGCTGTTGAGGTCGGAGCGCATCCGTTCACCCATATTGGTATCGATGGGCTTGCAGAAATTTATTACAGGAACTCCTCAGAAAATCAACTGAAATACGTATCTCCTATCAGTAAATTTGAAATCGAACATATCGACGCTAGCCTTTCCATTATCAGCCCTGAAAATACGCGGAACATGACGAACATTGATCCGAAAAAACAAGTAATAAGTAGCGTGGCGCATCAGCAGATCCATAAGATATTCCTAGACCGAGCTGCGAAGAAAGAGCTCCGATGGTGTGTGACCCAGTATCCGACACAGGCGTCTGCGCAGGATGCAGAGATGTCTCTTGCGGAGTATGAGGATTTTATTTTTGATAGTGCGCATGTCGATGCAAAAGACCCGATTAAATATTGGAGAACTGTACACAATGAACAGGAGAAGATACGAAAGCTCCTCAACATGAAAAAGAAAATCCATGCTCTTGCTAAGGATACTGATCTTACCGTTTCTGTCGCAGGGAGAAAATGGATTAACTGCTCTGGAAAGGAAAATTTCCCAGACGGCGAGGTATTCACCGGTCCGGTTGAAAACTCAGCGGAAGGACACATCAGTTATTCGTTTCCTGGATCACACGGGGGCCGTGAAGTCGACGACATTCAACTATGGTTTCAGAAAGGTGCCGTGGTGAAAGCAACCGCGTCGAAAGGAGAAAAATTCCTTTCCTCTATGCTTGACATGGATCCTGGCGCGCGGCGGATCGGTGAGTTCGCGTTTGGGACGAATTATGGGGTGAAGAAGTATACGAAGAACACATTGTTTGATGAGAAAATTGGTGGTACGATTCATCTTGCAGTGGGGAGCGGGTATCCGGAGACAGGCAGTAAAAACAAATCCAGTTTGCATTGGGATATGATGTGTGACCTGCGGAAAAACGGGGAAGTCTATGCAGATAATGAATTGATTTACAAGAATGGACGATTTTTAGACATTTGAAGGTTCACTACCCTTTTTTGATCTGGAAATATTTAAATATATTTTTATTATAAAATTGTATAAGATATAAAATATTGAATAAATGTAATTAGTAATAGTTGTTCTGTGGAGGTATAGTTACATATAATGTAAAGACTATATTACATTATGATAAACGATAGATCTGCGAAAAAAATTGATTATTCGCTAACAAGTATAAGTCGACTTTTAATATGAAAAACGTGATAAGGCAAAGGATACAATAACTCTAGTAGGAGCACCATACATTCTTTATGCTGTGATGGAGAAACTTAAAAGAGAAGGAAAAAATTTTGATTTTGGCGACCATAGTGGAGTAGCAACTGGTGGAGGCTGGAAAGGTCTAAAAAATATGACTCCTGAGGAATTCCGAAATGAAGTCAACAAAGTCCTTGGGATACCAGGGAAATTTGTTTTGGATGATTACAGTATGGTCGAACCTAAACTCCCGGAAAATTAGCCACAAGGACTGATTTCTCATACCCAATCCTCGATGGAAAACTTTATTAGAATACTTGTTATTACTCTTAACTATGACATATATTGTGAAACAAAAGATCCATGGGAAGCTTTACGCCTACGAAGTCAAAGGCTACTGGGATAGCGAAAAAAAACAAGCGAGGCAGAAGCGCAGATACCTTGGAGTATGGGATGAAAAAACGGGAAGCGTGAAACAGAAGGAATCCGAACGT
>JAPKYG010000113.1 GCA_026394435.1 Methanobacteriota archaeon
ATCATCGGAGACCCCCATCAACTCAAACACATCTCACTGCTCACAGAAACCCAGGACCGGACGCTGGCAGCAAAACACCATCTTGCTGAAGAATGGTTCACCGATTTTTCGTACACCAAACATTCACTGTATGACCTAGCAGAACAAATTCTACATACAAACAACGAACAACCTTTGTTATTGAATGAACATTACCGATGTCATCCTGATATCGTCTCGTTTTCCAACGAGTACTATTACGGACGGAAACTTACGATTGCGACAGATGAAACAAGGCTGTTACAACATCCTTCGCTCAATAAACGAATAGTCTGGCATCAAGTAAAAGGAAAAACTGTTCACGCAAAAAGTCCATATAACGAAGAAGAAGCTGAAAAGGTTGTTGAAGAAATCCTCAAGATTCTTGAGATAGTCACTCCATTAAACGCTTCAATGGGAATCGTGACTCTCTTCCGGGCACAAACTGAGATGATCACCGAGAAACTGAACGCGTTCCAAGACGTCTATGAAACCAATATTACTATAGGTACTGCCCATAAATTCCAAGGCGATGAAAAAGACATTATCGTTTTCTCACCAGCAGTCTCCGAAGGCGTAAAACCCGGGACTCTGCATTGGATTCAGACAACCAGCCAATTGCTGAACGTCGCAGTAACCAGAGCAAAAAGCTTGTTCATCATAGTCGGCGACCAAGAAATCTGTACACAGACTGCCGGTCCTCTCAAAAATTTATCTGAGTACGTGAAAACCAAGATGATGAACAACGGTGTGTTTGATTCTCTAACCAAACAGATATTGTACACGGAGTTAAAAAAACAGGGCATCTCTGTGACTTCGAATTACTGGATAAAAGGAAAAACGCCGTCTCATGTTGATTTCGCACTCTTCGTCAACGGGAATCGGTATGCGATTGAAATTAAGGACGATCAGAAGAGAACAAACGAGAAACAGTTGACAGCGGACGGATGGAAAATAAGACGTTTCCTCGAAGAAGACATCCACAACAACCTCGCTCAAGTGATGGAAGAAATCAAACGATTATGTTAACAACTATTTTACTATTTTTTTTATCAATATTTATATACCATAAGCAGTATACAATTACTATATCGGGGGATAAAATCAATGTTTGAACCAAGCGTAGTAAAAAAAACGTTAGCACTCTTCGTTATTGGATTATTCCTTGGGGCAGGGATCATTCCAACTATTAACGGTAACAAGATCATAGCCTCATCGGATGATCACCATTCCATAGGAATTGATACCGCAACTCAAGTTGCCCGTGGAAAACTCAGCGAACTATGTAAAATCGATTTTTCAATGATAGATTCCGAAGAAATAACACGTGATACAGGAACGCTCTTATGTTATGTATTTAATCTGAAGCCTCAAGGGTACATCGTGGTGTCCGCATCTTATGATCTCCCCCCAGTTATTGCCTATTCACTCACAAGCAACTTCAAAGATACAGCTGAATCGAATCTTCTTCGTGATATATTGATTGCTGATGTGACATTGCGCCTTGAAAACATCCAGAAACTCCCAGAAAAGATGATCCAAGAACGACACATCCTCTGGGATGCATACCTCCAAGAAAAACCTATGATTACCGCGGGATTCGAACAATGGCCTGCTGAAGGAACAACCTCGACCGGAGGATGGGTCGAAACATTATGGACGCAGGAAGCACCGTACAACAATTTCTGCCCACTGGACAAAGCAAACGGCGGGCGAAGTATCGCAGGGTGTCCCTCGCTTGCAATGGCAATGATCCTGGACTATCATAAAACAACAAATAACGTCATGTTTAATGATAGCGATGATTATTATCATAATTATGGAGGCAATAACTACTGGATAGACAACGACTATGTATCCTATAATTTTCCATCATTTCCGACACTCAACGGGTATCTCGCAACTCTTTGCTCACATTATCAAAATCAAACCCCGACAACGGATAC
Organism: Methanobacteriota archaeon; assembly: GCA_026394435.1. Taxonomy (GTDB): domain Archaea; phylum Thermoplasmatota; class E2; order DHVEG-1; family DHVEG-1; genus SM1-50. The sequence continues at coordinate 1,965 of JAPKYG010000113.1, forward strand.
CGATGCAGCAGCATTAACGTTTGCTTGTGGTGTTGCAGCGAAACAAGTGTATGGGTCTCAAGGATCAGGAACGTTTGGTGTCAACCAAGCCCTCGTAGCGTATAGGAAGTTTCATTGCACGACATGTAAACTCCTCCTTGATACTGATTCTAATGTGTACGGTCGACTCGCAAAGAACATGATTGATGCACTCCCTGCTCATCTCGCGGTCGTTGATGAGGGGTGGACAATGGGCCATAATCTGGTTGTCGATGGATACAACACCGATGATTTTTACCATCTTAACTTCGGCTGGGGTGGCGCTTACAACGGCTGGTACCTCCTCCCTGATGAAGTCCCTTATGGGCTAACAGTTCTTGAGGGAGTCATCGTAGACATCATGTATGACCACGTAGGTCCACAAGTCCGATGCAACGGGTCAATCCACTTGACAAACATCACACCAAGCACTACAATTACCGAAAGTTTCACGGTCGATAACGCAGGGACACCGGGCTCGCTGTTAAACTGGGAAATTACTAGTTTTCCAGACTGGGGAACCTGGACGTTTACTCCATCAAGCGGCACAAGTCTTACACCGGAACAAGGGTCAATGACGATCAATGTCTCTGTTGTCGCACCAGCAAAAAAGAACAGGGAGTATAGCGGCTATATCAAAGTCACAAACACGGATAACCCAACAGATTGTTATATCGTCCAAATCACTCTGGCAACACCGTACAAATTCCATTCATTTCTCCTTGACATTCTGCAGGCTCTGATGGAACGATTCCCACATGCATTCCCCATGCTGCGCCTTCTTCTGAACCAATAGACCCATTATACTTTCTTCATAGCGTGAAAAAAATTTCATACTCTTTTTAATACGTCTCGTTTGATATGCACCGTCAATGAACATGAGCCGATGGGTTGATTTAGAATCCTCAGCAAAAATGCTCCTGCTTAGTAATCTTCTCACCATCGTCGTTGCGATTCTGTTCCGCTGGAGCATTCTCACACTCCTCTGGGGTTATTGGCTCCAAAGTATTATCATTGGGCTCTTCACCGTTGTAAAACTCCTCATGTTTGGGTATCGAAACAAACACCAGAGGTTACTGATCACAGCTGTTCGGGACTCAATTTTTTTTTCAGTTCACTACGGGATTTTTCACTTCATATATCTTATATTTCTGTATTTCTTTTCAACAAGCGGAAGCTCTGGGTTTCATTTCCGACAACCAGACTACATCGGGATAACGTTCATCGGGGTACTCTTTTTTGTGAATCACCTCTATTCATTCCTGAAAAACTATGTATTGGAAAAGAAACGCATTGGATCATCAACAAACCAAATTTTCCTTGAACCCTATAAAAGAATTTTTCCGATGCATCTGATCGTTATTGCAGCAGGTTTCTTCTCAGCAATGGTTCCATCAGCAGAAACACCACTTATCATCGTGTTCCTCTTGTTAAAAACCTTAGCTGATCTTAAATCCCATGAAATACTGCATCAATCCGATACACGCCCTAGTTTTCGGCATTAACAATTAATAGGTATGTTTAAGAAAGAAAACGACATTTAAAGAAAAGAAAATAATGGAGACCCAGAAAGTTTCTATGATTCAAACGAGGAGGCATCATCTATTAAGTTTTTATTGATTTATCCCCCTCCAGAACAATTTTTTATAAAAGGTGCCCGTGTATTCTACGGACTTTCACCCCCACTCGGCCTTTTGTATGTAGCAAAAATGCTTGAAAACGATGGAGACACCGTGACGATACTTGATTTTTCTGCGGAACCCTTTGATGAACACAAGCTTATCACCGCGGTACGTTTTGCAGATGCAGTGGGTATGACTGTACTGAGCCCCTCACTCAATGAAGCAAAAAGTCTTATTGGCCTGATTAAACAACAGAGCCCTGATATCCCGATAATCATCGGCGGCCCTCATTGTGCACTCCTGCCAGAAAAAGCCCTGGAAGAAACACAGGCTGATATTTGTGTCCAAGGAGACGGCGAAACGGTTATTGCAGACATCAAGCAAGCACTCGATAAGAAAAAAGATTTTACAGAGATACCAGGAATTGCGTACCGAACAACCAGCGGTATCAAATACGGGCCTTCAGTGCAACTCATCCGTGATCTCAATACAATCCCATTTCCCGCGCGCCATCTCGTCAAACACTACGTGTATGGTCATGAATACAACCCTCATCTTAAAGCAGGTGAATTCACCTCAATTACCACAAGCAGAGGATGCCCCTATACCTGCCGTTTCTGCTCCCGAGGTTCGATCAGCATGCAACGATACCGGATGCGGTCAACAGAAAATATTCTCGCAGAACTCAAAGAAATCCAGCAACAGGGATATCGCCATGTTGCATTCGCAGACGATTGTTTCCCAGCGAACACGAAACAAGCGTATGCATTATTCGATGCAATCACCAACGAGAATCTTAACTTGAAATTCTCGGTAACAGCAACACGAGTCGATCTTGCGGACAAAGAGCTCTACAAAAAAATGAGACAGGCAGGTGTCACCCACATTCAATTTGGTCTTGAATCAGGAAACCAGGATGTCCTAGATTTCTACCATAAACAAACAACCGTTGATACCATAAAAAAGGCTGTACATTTAAGTCATGAAACCGGGTTTTTTACCATTGGTTCGTTTATCTTCGGTGCACCCTTCGAAACAAAAGAACATTTCAATAGAACACTTTTATTTGGAAAATCACTTCCCCTTGATTCAGTGTCGTTTCTACCGTTGCGGTACATGATCGGATCTGAACTATGGAACCAAGCTGTGAACGAAGGGAAAATCAGTGAAAAAGAATATCTTGTTCCCGCCGATAAAAACAGAGGATTAGGAATTTATACGAAAGAAGTACTTTTCAGGTATTGTATGAATGCACAACGTTCGTTCTATGGACGACCAACCTTTTTTGTGAATCTTCTAAAAAAATCACTGCGCAATAATGATATGACGTATGTACAGTCATACCTCTCAATAGTTTTCTCTTCCATTAGAGGAATCTTTTCTTAAAAAAAATAATCATGTCGTTTTTTCGAAATATTAAAAGAGAGCATATCGTTCTTTTCTATCAATATGAAGATACGAACCGCAAAAATAGGAGATGCTGAGGCGATTACGGCACAGAATATATCGCTTGCTAAAGAATCTGAAAATATTATTCTTAATTCTGAGACTGTTCTTGCAGGTGTGAAAGCGCTGTTGTCAGATAAAAAGAAAGGATTCTATCTTGTTGCAGAGGAAAACGATACGATTGTTGGGCAGTTGATGATCACGGTTGAATGGAGTGATTGGAGGAACAAACCAATCTGGTGGGTTCAAAGCGTTTACGTTCAGAAAGAGTGGCGGAAGAAAGGAGTGTTTACCCAGCTGCTTGACTATATACGACTGAAAGCGCGCAAACAAGGGGTAGCATTTCTTCGACTGTACGCACATAAAAACAACAGGTCCGCTTTGCACGTTTATGAAAAAGTTGGATGGAGACGAGAACCGTATGTGTTCCATCATCTCTCAGTATAGATTTCATTGAAAAAAAGAGAAAATATTTCAAAAAAAACAATAGATAAATGGAATCTGAGAGAATATTATATGTACAAAATTCTATCAGAAGTATTTTGTCGAATTTTGTTTATCCTCTCGTTTACAGAAAATTCATCAACCGTGTTTCCATTCTAACGCATTTTTTCTCTTAATCGTATAAAGGTACATAGTAGAAACACTGCGATGAACATTCCTCCTACTTCGAAACCAGGCAGTCTACCGCCATGTATGGTCTCAGAAGAATGATTTTCGCTGATATTTTCTTGTAGGTAACCTTCCCAGAGTTCATCCATAATAAAAGCAGTAATCACATCGAAACCCACCCGATACTCAGCTGTATCGTTTTTATTGAACTGCACAAACACCTCCAACGGTCCGTATCCATTCACCCATGTTGTATCAGATATCACCCGCATCTTCCAAACATAAGTAAACGTCTGATCCGACAGTATGTTCTGCCGGCACTCAAGAAGCTGCTCCATCATGGTCGGACCCTCCACTACTTCAAACACCGGCGTACCAAACTCATGAAGTTTTACGAAAAACACTTGAAGATCAGCCTTTGCAGTAAGAACAGTTTTTATGTCAAAGGACTCACCACGTTTCAACCAGGGGTGTGCAGTCGCATTCTCCCATTCACCACCTGATGTCGTCCGGAACCATGCATGAACAGATCCATAGCTGCATTCACCAGCAGTCAGAACCGGAATCGTGTTTATGATAAAAAGAAGACTAATCAGACACCACACAACCATCGTTTTTATCATCCTATCCTCCTTCATCAAACCCAGGTGTATGATCATCGGACCAGTTATCCTGTATATCACCGACCATCATTCCCCACGGGGGAACAAGCCCAAAAGCAACGGTCGTGAATCTAAAGGAAATACGAGTATTTTCACCAAGTGTCGTATTCGAGGTCGTGATGATTTTTAATTCTCGTACATACGTTTGAGGTTCATGACCGAGTATGGGGTTAAAGATCGTCTCATCACTGGTATCAATGATTTTAAACTGGGCGTATTCACCTTGCACATCAATCACCCAGAGATTCATCGTCAACAACCAAGGAGTTACTGGTGTCGGGGGAAGGATTGGAAGGCCGGTCGGGCCGAGCATACAGCGATTTCGTAGCTTTAGGGTCCAGAGCTCTTCGTCACCCCATTGTGTTTTTTCAAATGGGTCAAGATAATTGGGGTATTGATCAACCGCGAGACGTACCGTTTCATTCCACAGGGGAATACCTTCAGGATCGTATCGAGTAAGTTTCATATCAAATCCGAACGGGATCGTAAATTGATTTCGTATTGCATCTGATGCCTCATCCAGCGTCTCGGTGATATTCCGGGTGTTAAAACCTGCATCTGGCGGTAACGCAGCATCTATCGTATCAGTAAGCTGCGCAGAAATTTGAGAAAAAACAGACTCAGATTCATTCTTCACCATACTCACATACCATTCACGTGCATAGTACACCGCCTTTTTACCAACACTATAAAACTCAGTACTAGGATGATATCGTGAGAGATTCAGATACTGCGTGAGATGCTCGTTGTATTGTGTCTCTAGATCTTGTTTCACCCTGTCAACAAGAACCAAAGGGTTTGGATAATTCGCTGCATTGATACTTGGATCAAGGGAAATCTCGCTAATCAACCCTAGGATTTCATCAAGTGAACTCCATGCCTCCCCCAGAACCCACCCTGGATAAAACCCAGGGAGAACTTCATCAAGATCAGTTGTCCCAGCATTATTCCTTGTTGTAATCATTTCCTGTTTTCCCAGATGTGAATCTGGATATAAAGAAAGATAGCTGTCGAGCGTGTCTTCCAAATTCTGGTCATCGAAAGTCTCATTTACATACAGCACATCCATGATATCATCTTGAGACTCCTGGTATTTCGTGTAATGCTGCAACAGAACCTGAAGGATCACAGTTTCGATGAGCAGATCGGTGACGTTTTTCCATACTTTAACTTGAGTGATATTTCCATTGACATTATGCTCCTCTATCCGCCACCAGTAATGGGTCCTCTCATTCGAAACATTGTACAACTCATCATATAACGCACACCCCGGTGTTATATGTCCTTTCGGTGGTTTTATCATCTGTTTGGAAAGAGGAATAAAACCTGTTGATTCCCATGTACCAGTACCGCCATTGGTCCATCCTTCCCCAGGGTCACCCCAGAGTTCTATTGCAACGTGACGATCTGCAACCTTCGTCGACATCGTATCATGATAAATTTCAGAAATAATTGTTTGCAACTCATTCAGGGTTGTTGTGTTCACGATTAGATGCTTCGTGATGCTTGTTAAGAAAAAGGATTGATTCGCCCAACGCTGTACCACATTATCTATTTTACCCTGGATATCTCCATCAAACACGATGAGTTCCTCACTGAGTTCCCCTGCTTCGTTCTCAAAATGTAACGTGACACTGGTGATATTATAAAGGACTCGCTCCGCAATCTCTGAGAGATTCAACGCAGGACATTCATCAACAGATTCATTGATTGGAGAATCTGCGTCAACATTCGCGCTCCCTTCAGAAACGTTATCGGTATCGACGACATATCCTTCGCCTTCCATCTCGTTATTAAACGTTGAGAGAGCATCCTGTGGCGTCTGCTTAAGCGCTTGTTTTGTTTTTCGCGCAAGTTCAACAAGACCCAGCGGATCAACACTACCAAAAACTAGGCCTTGTTCAAGAAGCAGTCCGCTATTTACCATCACCGCAAGATGATGGTTATCCACCACATTCAAAGGTTTCCCACAGCGGTAATGTTTGAATCCTCGCACAAGAGAATACAGATTTGAGAATACCGTGGAAAACGTCCATAACGATGAAAACGTACCGTTAATCGTCTGATTATATTCCTTGACCAAGCTTTCGAGGAGTGGATACCGTGAGGTGAGAATCGAAGAAACAATAATGGTTCGTGTCGTCACCATCTCCCACGTGTTATCGTTCAATGTTCGTATTTCGATGGTAAGTGGTACTGAGGCAACCCAGTAGGTGGAATGATTGATGGTTTCGCGTGGTCCAATATAAGGGATCGTCTGCCTTTTCAACTGCATCGCGAATGACTCAAGGGTGATATTTTCTGCAAAGAGAATCGGGCTTTCATTATGAAGCACTACATTGATTGTGTACCGACCATCAGAGAATATGTTGTAGAGGTAATGACCTGTGAGGTACACATTTAATTCGTCTTTGATGATTTCTTTAACGCGATATTGATTTATTTCTTCTGCGGTTCCTTCCGAAGGTTTGATGATTGGGTTTTTACCAATTTCCTTAAATCCTTTCATCCCTGCGATGTTCAGCGCTGTTGTTAGGTCAGCTTCAACATAGTAGAGTAAATTTTCTATTTCGTTAAAATCAAGGGAACGTGCAATCTCCTGGGATTTCTGCAGCTCTAATCGGGAGATGTACACAGCGGTGACACTGCTTCCAAGGATGACGAAGACCCCAATGATGGAGAAAGGGATACGAGCATACTCATCAAAGAGAAATCGTCGTCTGCCTATTCTCTCACCACCCAGATTGTCAGCATCATCTCCGCTTTATTCAAGGAAATGCGGTCAAACAACCAATCTATCAGCATCTCCGTAAAATCTACGATTGTGTCGATGACATCAAACACACTAGTGACAAAAGTCTCTATATATGGATCAAGATAATTTTTCACAAGAGCGGTTACTTGTTCTTTTATCATCGTTTCGCATGCATCAAACGCTTCATCCAACGAGCCAAACGATCCATTGAGCAGCATATGAATGGTTGTATTAAGCTCCGCAAGAATCCATTGGGACAGAGGATCTTTTACAGTCGTGTTAAGACCACCAAAGAGTCGATCAATAGTTCGAACCGCTTCCCCAAATGATTGGTTTAATGCATTATCAAGGAACTGCTTAGTGATGTTCTTGATCTTCTCAAATCCATACGTAAGAGTGATATTAACGATACCGGGGAACACGGTCACGTTTGTTTCATTTCTGATGCCGCCGATGAGAAAACCATGTACGAGTGTACTGAGATTCTCCTTTGTTGCTCTGGTCGCGTTCTCTCTTATATTGTAAGGGGGATGTCCGTTTGTATAATTCTCAAAAATGATAGTCATATTTGCAATCGCTGGTATCGATGACCTGCCGAACCCAACGTCCCCGCTGAAGAGTTGGTGTTTCAACCAATATTTCGTAAATATTATCGTATGATTACCGAGAGAAAGGACTGGTGAGTATGGCATCATGAAAAAGCTTCGTGCCACATAACAGTCTTTGGTAGGTGGATGTTCGCCAACGGAGAACTCACCCCCAAATGGTACTCCTTTGATCGGGTGCCACCATGCGGTAAGATTATACCGGTACTTTTCACCAAGAAGGGAGGAGAAAAATCGTTTGGTTTCATTTCTCAGCTGTCGGTCATAATCACCTGTGAAAATGTTCAATCGATTCGTTCCTAAGAAAGAAAGAGGCAACCGGAATTGACAGGCAAGGTCTTCAGAAAGGAGTGTTGCATACGTTTTATGGCGTTGTTCGTGCGCAAGCAGCCAATGTGTGAGAGACTCATAGAGACCGCCGGAAGAGTTGTCGATGCCGATGCTTCCTGCAACGTCATCGATGAGATCACCACAAAACTTGTAATCAAAGCAGTCTGCGCGGGAGACAAGAAATGTGTATAAGGCTTCGTCAACCACATGTTCACGGTGTTTCTCGACAGAGCTTTCAATCGCGATATTGTTTCGTAACGCGGGGAGAAGGATGACTCCTGCAAGAGACACCATGACGATGAAGAGGACAGCGTCGTACATCAAAGAGACGCCGAAGAGATTATCAAGGAGGGACCGTTTTTTCATCAAGAGTCCCCCCAGAGGACGATGGTGAGTGTTCCAGGGACTGTTTGTGCCTCGTTGAGATAGATACCCACGTCTTTAGAAACCGCAACACGACTCATTGGTGCAATGGAGAGTGTCTCAGGAAAATCCTGGGTGAGATTGTTCCATTGGAGCCTTAGCAGAAAAATGACGCCTGATCTCTGGTACTGCTCGCATAAAATCTGCAGTGATCTCGTGTCACTCTGCAAGATAGGTAAATCAATAAGTCCACCTTCTCGGATAAAATAACAGTCAGGGTTGGTAAGTTTGTTTGCGATTCCATCTGCAGTTTGATAGTTTTGCAGTCGATCCATTCGCTCTTCGTACGCAGTATATGTCTGGGCAAGTAGGACGACGAAGAGTGCGAACCCGATCATGACAATGGAGAGAGCCGGAAGGATGGTGAATTCTTCAGAGACTGCATGTTCATCCACTAAAAAGTATCGCATCTTGAATGTTTTTTGCATGAATAATTCCCCCAGACTTTTTTTAAATGACGAGTTTAAATAGTATTTATCGTATATATAAATTATGCTTTTAATGGCATTTTTTAAAGAAAGAATTGTCTGTTCTTCCGTCCTGTCGACCTTTCATACGTCAGAACCTCACCTTCAGCTCCTCAGAAAAATAATGCCTCGTACAGTTTATATAGAAAAAACCCGTTTATGCAATCATGGAAGAGAAAATGGACGCTTTTGAGGCGATTCTCACAAGAAGAAGTATCAGAAAATACAAACAGAAAACAATTTCAGAGGAGATACTGCAGAAACTTTTACACGCTGCATTTAGCGCCCCGTCTGCAGGGAATCAACAACCATGGCATTTTGTTATCCTGGATGATCGAAAAATCCTCAACGTCATCCACACGTTTCATCCGAGCGCACGGATGTTAACAGAAGCTGATAAAGCAATCCTTGTATGTGGTGATTTGCACTTGGAAAAATTCAAGGGCTACTGGATGATCGATTGTGCAGTAGCAACAGAAAACATCCTGCTTGCAGCCCACAGCCTCGGACTTGGTGCCTGCTGGCTTGGTTTGTATCCGCGGGAAGGCCGTGTTGCAGGGATGCGAAAGCTCTTACGTCTCCCAACCCACATTATCCCTTTTGCATTAATCTCCCTTGGGTACCCTGCAGAGATAAAAGCAAGAGAAGAACGATACAATAAGTCACGAATCCATCAGAATAAATGGTAGAAGAGTGACCTATTCTGCCACAATTTGAACAAATATCATTGTAGTTTTTTAAAACGGGATTTTTCGTCCTGCTGCGTCTCTCCGATACACACCAAAGTCCTCAACCTTTTTTAATGTCTTTCCATCGAAGATCGGACCATCAAGGCACACCCGTAAACCGTTTCCAACGCAGCATTGCCCGCAAATCCCAATGGAGCATTTCATGTATCGTTCAAGGGATGCTTGAAAAGGAATGGTTCTACAGCAGGAAAGAAGGGTTTTCATCATTGGTTCCGGTCCGCAGGTGAACACCGCGTCAATTTTCTCTTTTTTAAGGATATCTTTTGCAAGGTCTGACGCAAATCCTTTGTAACCCTTGGATCCATCATCAGTGGAGACCAAGACGGTTGCACCGAAACGTCGTAAGCGATCTTCAAAGAAGAGGTCGTTTTTCGTTTTTACACCGATGATCACCGTTGATTTTAGCTTTCTTTTTCGTGCTTGTTCAACAGCTGGCGCAAGCATCGCAATTCCGGTTCCACCGCCAACGAAGAGAAGATGTTTTCCTGTGAGTTTGAATCCGTTCCCGTACGGTCCTCGTACGCCGATTTTGCTACCAGGCGATAAATGATACAGAGCGTGAGTTGCGTCTCCGATTTTTCGGAAGGTGATTCCTTTCACATCCTTGGTTATCTCAGAAACGCTCATGGGGATCTCGTCAACACCTGGGATCCATATCATGAAAAATTGACCAGGCACAGCGGTTCCAAGGTATCTGAAGGTGATGGTTTTGATGTCTGTTGCATCTGTGGTGCTAGTAAGGATAGTGGTAATGGCTGGAATGTTCATTGGTACGCGGCTCCTACAAGTTCAGCGATTTTTTTATATCCATGTTTGTCCATCCAGACATTGATTTCTTTACAGACGTGTTTGAAGACATCAGGGCCACGGTAATAGACGGCGGATCCTATTTGGATGGCAGAGGCACCAGCCATGAAATACTCAATCGCATCTTCTCCAGTGGTGATCCCACCCACCCCAATAACCGGGATGTTAATGGATTGTGCGATGTCGTAAACGCAGCGGACCCCGATTGGTTTGATTGCTTTGCCTGAGTACCCACCGGTCCTGTTCGCGAGGATCGGGTGCGCAGTTTCAAGATCGATTTTCATCCCCTTTACTGTATTGATAGCGACTATCGCATCCGCGTTCCCTTTTTCCGCTGCCTGCGCGATTTCAACGATGTTGACCACATTGGGCGAGACCTTCACAAACACCGGAATGCGAACCTGTTGTTTGACCGAAGAGACAATAGCTTGTAGCAAGGTTGTATCGCAGCCGACCTCTAATCCGTATCGTTTTGCGTGCGGGCAGCTTACGTTCAGTTCTACTCCCGCAGCACCGTACTCCTCCATCTTCGAAGCGAGCGCGACAAATTCCTCAGCATCAGCAGCGTAGATACTGCCAATAATCGGTGTTTTGGATTTTTGGAGTTTTTCCATTTCTTGGCCATACTGATCGATACCAGGGTTTGGCAGTCCCATGGCATTTAAAAGTCCGAACTCGAGCTCAAGAACAGTTGGGTTAGCGTATCCTTCCCGGGGCTGCATCCCGATTGATTTTGTGACGATAGCACCTGCACCACAGTCAATCATGCGTTGCATACTGCCTGCATCCTCATCCATAATCCCTGAGGCAAGCAGTGTTGGGTTTTTTAATCGAAGAGAACCAATTGTTGTGCTGAGATCTGCCACAGTAACACCAGGACGTTAAATGCAATCTTGTATAAAGTCATTTTCACGCTCAATAACGAAAAAGGGTAGAAATACGAACAGTGTTAACAATCGTTAATTATATATACTGAAAAGATATTTCTAGTCTATGCGGCGCACACCTTGCGAATACATGCTCTGGAACGGCATACCAACGATACGAAAAGAACTCGCTGAAACCATGATCAAACAGTTTGGACTCAGCCAGCGACAAGCCGCAGAAAAACTTGGAATAACTCCTTCAGCAGTTTGTCAATATCTCTCAAAAAAACGTGGAAAATCAGACATTTTTGATGAAACAATCATCCAAGAAATCACCATTTCCGCAGAACGCATCATGAAAAACGATGGCACCGATGTCATCATCGAAACCTGCCGTATCTGCCGATTCGTACAAAAGAACAAACATTTCTCGTCTTTATGCGAGGAGCACAAGAACGAAAAAGACTGAAAGGACAGTACATTTACTCATTCATACACTTCTCTCATCAGTTCCATGTACAAGAATGTAGATCACGTGGTTTTTTTGTACACGCTCAAACACCAGCGTGATTTTTCCGCCGCTGTGAACAATAAAACTATGCCCAGTTCCATTGATCACCCATTTATTGTCAACATACGTTCCTTCTCGAAATTTATAGGTCTCTTTCGGTAGCCAAATCACCTGTTTGCTTCCCCCTTCCACCCGATAAAAAATTGCGGCTCCATCTTCAATTAACCCCGTTTTTAAAACACCCGTGTTCAAAGAATCAGAATCACCACCAAACGAAAGGTACAGAAGCGAATCGGGGAGTGTGAATGTCTGAACCCGTTTTGTTCCTTCAGCAGCACTAGCTTCATCCACATCACGAGGAACGCCACTCCCGACCATCGTAGAAAGAGTGGATTCCAACAATCGACATTCCTGTTCCACTTGATGCTCCGCAAGAAGAGTACGAAGACTGCTGGAAGCAAAAACTATCATTACTGCGATCGCAGCGATAATTGCGAGGCTGATGATGAGTCGGATCGGAATCATTTCCACCGCATTAGTGTTCATTTGTCTCATAGGGTTTCCCAACCAACCATCTCGTCCTCATCCATCTTCTTTTATTACAGGTTCGGCTCCCCCATGCCAGCTGACACGAGGACGCACCTTGATAACATGAACAGACTCCGAGGTATCATCAACAAGCAACGCAACCCCTTTTTCAGACCCTATCTTTTTTATGGATTCACTGATGTCGCCATGCATGTAGGTAGGGCGGATCCGACTCAACGCATCAATGTCTTCCTGTGCAGTTAATCGATGACAAATGATGATATCACTGTGAGAGAGCACTTCTGGTTCCACTGCGCTGGGTCGTTGAGTCGCCATAATCAGGGAAAGACCGGGTTGCCGTCCCTGCCGCATCCATTCCTCGATTAATACTTCTTTACTGAGGGTCTTTTTACCCTGGGGCACGAACAACTGTGCCTCATCCACTGCAAGCCAGACCAGAGGAATACCTTTTTCTTCAACGGTGAACCCCATTTTTTTCTGCTCATGAACCTTTCGTTCCTTTACGCGCTCCTCAAAGATTTTTTCACAAACAAGGGCGACTACAATGTCCTTAAGAACCGGGCTTTGAAGAACGCTCAGATCAAGAACCGTGAGCATCCCCCGTCGCACAAGATCCGTAATCGAGAGACCCTGCGTATCAAAAACACCCCAAGATTCAGCCATGATAAAAAAGTTCTCCACCGCGCCTTTCACCACGTCCGTAGTTCGCTCATCCTGCTGGATACAAGAAAGAATCTCCGTAATGGAAAAAAGATGAGATGATGATTGCAGGGCAAGGACCACTTTTGTTATGACGATACCAACCGGATCAGTTGCTTTCACATCGAACAACTGACACCAATGCATCGGGGAGAGCTCTGCAACACGAAGAGAGAATCGCTCTACAGTAATACCATTCTTCGAATAATTCGAAATAGCATGTTCGGGCACAAGAAGACGAACCGGGAATCCTTCCGGCTTCCGACCCCATCGCATGATTTTTTCGGGACTCTCATTGCTCGGAAACCGTGTCGTCCAATAAATCCCCAGCGTATCAAGTACGACCACCCCAAGATTCTGCTTCACGGCGTCTTCAAGACCAGCGATTTCCTCAAGAAACACACCGATCGTGTATGATTTCCCATACCCACGTTTACCGCAGATGAAAATTACATGAGGACGCAACACATCAAGGTACACCGGCGCCCCAAGCGACCCGTCAAGAGCATAGTACCTCCCGATATTGAGGACGCCGCCACCGGTTTTTTCCCTTCGACCGAGTACATACTGTTTTTCAGAGAGAACTGTTCGTCGCTCAGGACGAGATAACGTCATATTTTACCTCCCGACTTTTCTTTTCACCAAATCAGAAAATTATATATGGTGATAATTATTATATACTTTATTATATGGGAGGTAATATTTACTAAAAATATCTTTGTATCAGTAATTTCAAACGAACTATCATAGGACATTATCTGAAGTCTGGGAGGACGGCGCATGGATGAAAAACTATGCCCCTATGAAACAAAAAGGAAAACAGAAAGCAAAACCCTCATCATCAACTGTAGAGCCTGCTCCAGAGGAAACTCGACCCTCTGTGATGAACCCTGCCGACGAAGCATCATTCAGATTCTACAGAAAGAACCCGGGGTTGATCGGCTTGTGCTCAACCATGCATTCGTAAAAGTCTTCACAGGGGAGGAACTAAGACTTTTAAACGATATCACCAGGTTTATTGAAAGCCTTGAATCATTGGGCCATCTCCGCTTATATCAAAAGGAGTATGCCCGCTGTAAAACATGTACGGAGAAACGGCAGAAGGAACTACATACCTGCATCCAGAGAGCAACAAGCGATCCGGTCGAAGTGTTTTTCCAGCTCAAAGAACTTCTGCAGAAAATCCATTCCTCAGAATCATCTTGTTATGATTGTGAAGAAAAATATAAGACCAAAATCTTAGAAATGATCAAAAAAGGTGATCTGTCGCAACGGCTAGGTGGAGATGCTCTCACGAGTAACGTGTTTTATACCACACATATCCGACCTTACGTACGACCTGGGTTTATCGATTCGTATATCCACCTGGAGCCGCCACCAGACGCTGTGTTTCTAGAGTCTTACGAAGTATCTCGAAGCGGAGGTCGCCCCCTGCACGTCTCACTCTACTTACTCCGTTCACGACCTGAAAAACTGTATTTTGTCGTCCCACCGGAATATGAACTACCACGTGAAGAACTGTATATCCTTGAAGACGTACGCGTGCATTTGTCGCGACATCGACCAAAGGACGCATCGTTTATGGACGCTGCGACTGCGGAAGAATACTTTCAGCGTCTTGGAACTCAGATTATTGCTCGATATGCTGAGGAGAAACAACTTGATCTTGATGCAGGTCGAATCGAATACCTCGCTGATCTCTTCTCCAGGTATAGCGCAGGATTTGGCATCCTTGAAGATTTGTTACTTGATCCCCGCATTCAAGACATTTACGTGAATGCACCGGTCACAAACAACCCGCTACATTTGGTAATTGATGGAGAGGAATATACGTCGAACATCTATTTTTCTGACGGTGATATCGATGCGCTCGCGTCTCGTTTCCGAACTCTTAGCGGAAGAGCATTTTCTGAGGCATCACCTGTGCTAGACATGGATCTCGAAAAGTATCGCACTCGAGTCACGGCAATCTCAAACCCGCTGACGCCACGAGGTATCGCGTTCGCGTTACGGAGGCATCGATCGAAACCATGGACACTCCCTCATTTTATCGCGAATAAAATGATCTCTCCAGCCGCAGCCGGGTTTCTCAGTTTTTTAATTGATGGGCAAGCATCGTTACTCGTCGCAGGAAGTCGTGGCTCGGGGAAAACCTCACTTCTCAGTGCATTGATCTTTGAAATACCCCAACGGTTCCGCATTCTCACGATAGAAGATACCGCAGAGATTCCTGTTGATGATTTCCAACGCTATGGCTACAAAATGCAATCGCTCATAACAAAATCAATAACGACAAATTCAGCGTCTACTGAAGTTGATCCGACTGACGCGTTACGCACCGCGTTACGCCTAGGAGAATCAGTGTTAATACTTGGGGAGGTTCGCGGCGTTGAAGCAAAAGTCTTGTTTGAAGCAATGCGGGTGGGAGCCGCAGGAAACCTTATTATGGGAACTATTCACGGGTCAACCACACGCGACGTCTACGAACGAGTCGTCTACGATATCGGAGTACCAGCAACATCATTTAAAGCAGTAGATGCGGTCGTGATCGCGGCGCCCATCCGATCCGAGGGAGGAATCGAGCGAAAACGAAGGGTTGTACAAATCTCAGAAATCACGAAAATCGGGTGGAACACAACACCAGACCCAGACAAGATTTTCCAGGACACCATGATCTACGATACAGCAAAAGATGAGCTCTGCACCACCGACCTTCTCGAAATGGGACAATCCCAGGTGATCCAGTCCATCGCCAGAAAATGGGGGATCACGGTAGAAAAAGCCCTCCAAAACATTCAGTTACGAACAGACATCAAAAACACGATCGTTGAACACAGTAAAGAACACGAAGAATTACTGGAAGCCCCAACAACAAGAGACGCTAATAATATGTTCTGGATGAGTATTGAAGAAAGCAAACAACGCAAAGGAACCGTGGACTATAACGAAGTACGAAAACACTGGATGAAATGGTTTAAAGACTATGTTAGGCGTCTGATATGAGAACTGAACTGCAGTGGTTTGAACGAGGAGTACGTTTTGCAAAAACATATTTTTCATGGCTCCTTAAAAACAATGAACACACACAGCAAAAACTGAAGAAATATTTCACACCAGAGTATGAAGAGATCCTTACATTTACAGGACTGGATGTTGAACCTTACGCTATTCTCTTGTTCGCTTATTCGAGTGCATTCCTTTCCTTTCTTGTCCTCTTCGTTTTCGATCTGTTCGTCCTCTGTTCATATGGATCTTTTTTGGAGAAAATCGATGGAGTGACGATTGCACTCATGGGTATGGTGTTAGTCGCTGTTCCTATCGTAATCATGAATCTTCTTGCAAATTATCCAAAAACATACGCCAAGTACCTGCAGATTCATTCACTGGGAGACATCCCTGAAATTCTCAGTTATCTTGTGATGTACCTCAAACTCGTCCCAAATCTTGAAAACAGCGTAAAATTCGCCGCCTCAGAATCATCTACAACGCTCGCACGTGATCTGCGAAAACTCGTCTGGGACATGGAAATCCGGGTGTACCATGGTATTGATGACGCTATCACGAGTTTTGCGGAACAGTGGGGGCGACGGAGCGAGTATTTCAAACGATCACTCCATCTCATACGCAGTTCAATCCAAGAACGAGATGAAGCGTCTCGGACCATAACGTTGGATCGAGCACTCGATGTCTCGTTAGAGGGAACAAAAGAAACCATGAATCAATTCGCGAATCGACTTCATCAACCCACCGTGATCCTCTATTCGGTAGGGATCATGATCCCTTTGTCTCTTGTTGCGATGCTGCCTGCCGCAGGACTCGTGGGAATGAGAATTACGATCTTCCAGGTATTCTTGATATACGATATCCTCCTCCCGTTATTTGTCCTTCTGTATACCCGTAAAATCCTTCTCTCACGTCCAGCAACCTTTAACCCGCCATGCATTCCACCGGATCACCCAGATCTCCTCAGCATTAATAAACGACGACGATTCCTCATCTCCTCATTGATCGGCATCACCCTTGCACTCCCCGGTTTCTTCTTTCTCATGATTCCGATCATGTTCCCCACAGGCTCATCAAACGCAATACTCAACTTTATTGCTGATAGCCATGGGTTAAACGCTTATTTTCCTGTGACGTTGTTTTTCATCTGGGGGACCGCAACAGCAGTGACATTATACTGCCTCAGCGTCTATCGTCCTTATAAAAAAGTACGCGATGAAATAAAGCAGATGGAAAAGGAGTTCAGCGATGCTTTATACATCCTTGGAAAAAGAATCTCCGAAGAGAAATCCCCTGAAGAAAGCTTTCTGTATGCGGCTCAGACCATGGAAGGGGCACAGATCGCTGAAGTGTTCCGTCAGACGAGCTACAATCTCACCGCGATGCATACAAATCTTCACGATGCCCTGTACAGCGATGAGTTCGGGTCATTACAACACGTGTACTCTGATCGCATCAAAGCGATTCTCCGTTTGTTTGTTGAAGGTACACAAAAAAGCCAACGGGCAGTCAGCGCATCGCTGATACGGATCGCTGATCACCTCAAACAATTACAGGAAGTAGAAAACAAAATAAAAGACATGCTCTACGAACTCACCTCAACACTTCGATCAACCGTTACCGTATTTGCTCCTCTCATCGCCGGAGTAACACTCGCGATCACGACATTGATTTCGACGATTCTCACCTCTCTGAGTTCGAACATCTCCGAAGAATCAGTCACGGACCTTTCTCCTACATTCTCAGGTATTTCTGAGGATTTCATCGTTGAAAACGTTCGACCAGAATATTTCGTGTTAGTCATCGGAATCTACCTTGTTGAACTCGTGTTCCTTCTTACGCGATTCACCAATGGGATTAACGAAGGCGATGACAAAGCAACATATATGTATAGCCTTGGAAAAATTATGCCGATGTCCATCATCGTGTTTTCACTCACCATCATCATTGGTCAATTCTTCTTTTCACAGATAGTAACACCAGGATAAAGACATCGATATTGTGTAGAGATTTACGTTTTTCTCAATGAATAGTACGGCTTTCTATTGATATTCGCCGATAGGGATATGTAAATGAACAAGCAGGAGGAGATATACCGGGTTCATTACATAATAAACTTGTTTATTAACCGTTATAACCATGAGCTTTTTGAAGGTGGATTGGGATGCAAAGCGAAGAAGAGGTAGCCTCAACGCTCGAATTGAAACGGCCGATTGCAGTTCGAGCGCTTAGGAGAAGTAATGTACGTAAGAAGATCGCGGAATATCTTTTAGAGATTAGTCCGAACTATAGTTACACCGCTGAAATTGCGTATCATGTACGGACAACTCCTTCGAATGTGATTGGCGCGATACGAGGGATGGAAGAACGGTACAAGGAAGATCAATCGTTGTTGAATCTTGATATTGTGGAAGAAAAAAGTTGTGGGAATAACGTTCGCTTATACGGAATCACTGATTTTGGAAAGGAAATGATAAAAACCGTAAAGGACCGGCGGTAGCGCGAAAAGATGTTTGTGGGAAGATATCTCTTGTCTTTTGATAATAATTGTTTCTTGATGGATGAAGAGTTTTTTACAATCGAAGAAAAAAAAGACAATGTATAAGTTATTGTGGAATGGTTTCAGAAGAACCGCATGCAGTCAGAAGTTCCTGCAGAACAACACTGTATTCTTCCGGTTTGACATCCAGGAGTTTTCGGGCATGATCTTTTAAGAATTCCCCGTAATCGACCTCTTCTTTTGAGTACTTCCATTTCACTTCAGTGCCTTTTCCGAATGCAAGTAAAAATGCGTACGCGATTGATTTTCCTTTTGGGGTATCAGGATGGTTCTTTATTTCCGCAAGAGCCTTTTTTTCCCCGAAGGTCCTATAGGTACGGGCGATAGAATCTGCAAATGCGGCAAGTGGTGGTAAGCAGTCATAGTTGGGAAGCTGAGATAATATCATTCTTCGTTGTGTATACTCAAATGCGAGGATTACGATATTCGACGGTGTATCGTTGAGCTGGAAGAGAGATGCAGCCATCTCTTTATCATCCAGGATTGATTCAAGAAATTCATTCCCATATTGATTCCAGTATCGTTCTAAGATTTTACTTGGAGTGGTTTTTGACACAATTAATGGTTCTTGGCTTTTTTGAAGGATAAATTCTAATGCGGTTTTTTCAGTGGAATTTGGTTGTAATGCATTGACAAATCGAGTAACATCAGTACTGTATGAGACACCGTCCAACACCAAGATTTTTTCTTCTGATTCTTTAGCATGTTCTTCCTGGCTTTTTGCGATTTTTTTAATGAATTCGTAGTCGGTTAGCTCACCTGTAAGGTACTTTTGGAGATGTGCGGTTTTTTGTTTATCAGATAGAACGCTATGTTTTCCGATTTGTGTCATCACCTCGATATCAAAATCATCTGAGAGATTTCGTTGCAACATATATTTTGAGATCGTAAACATGGTGTTTTTTGTTGATTTCGTACAGTTCTCGCAGAGAGCAATAATCGTCTGTGCTGACTTCCATTCGATTCTGAGATAATTCAGAGGCAGATATTCTTTTTTCTTCGCTGCATTTGGAGGGATATGTAGGCAGGTCATAACGTTTTTTGTGGATGATAGACCAACTTTATTTCTGATGAAATCAATAAATTCTATGGGAGGATGTGCTTCTTTCCCCGTGCAAACATACCCTTTATCCCAGGAGTAAACATAGAGTTT
>JAPKYG010000190.1 GCA_026394435.1 Methanobacteriota archaeon
TGGTTCAACACCATAATCTGTGCGATGAATGACTTGGCAACGGTTGGTGGATCATTGGCTGGTCCGGCGACGTCTCCTCTCCGGATATCTCCTTTGTTGAGACCACGGACGTTCACACCAATGTTGTCACCAGGCACTGCCTGATTAATCATTTCATGGTGCATTTCAATGGTTTTGACTTCTCCAGAAACCCCGCCAGGTTTCATACTGGGTTTAAACACCAGTACTTGCCCTGGTTTCATGATACCGCACTCGACTTTTCCGACTGGAACCGTACCGACACCTTTTATGGTGTACACATCTTGGATTGGCCATCGGAGTGGGAGATTTACTGGTTTCTCAGACAACGTGAATTTGTCAATTGCTTTCAGAATGGTATCACCAGTCCACCAGCTGATCTTCCCTTTCTCTTTAATATTGTCCCCAACGAACGCAGAAACTGGAACATACTGGAGTTGTTCATCTTTGTACCCGACGCTTTTCGCGAGTTTTTCCACCTCAGATTTTACCTCTTCAAATCGTTTCTTATCGTAGGGTGGTTGTGTCGCATCAATCTGGTTAATCGCAACGATTAACTGTTTCACACCAAGTGTTCGCGCAAGGAACATGTGCTCCTTTGTCTGTGCCATAACACCATGTTGTGCAGCGACGACAAGGATTGCTGCATCAGCCTGGGATGTCCCCGTAATCATGTTCTTGACGAAGTCTCGGTGACCAGGAGCATCAATGATAGTAATATAGTACTTATCAGTATCAAATCGCTTATGCGCAACATCAATGGTTAATCCTCGCTCTCGCTCTTCTTTCAACTGATCGAAGATCCATGCCAGAGCGAAACTTTCTTTCCCTTTTGCTTTTGCTTCTTCTTTGAACTTCTCCACCATATGCGCAGGGAACTGACCAGTATCAAGTAAGATTCTTCCGACGAGTGTGGACTTTCCGTGATCGACGTGACCAATAATTACTAAATTTAGGTGTGGTTTTTCAGCCATAATTTTACCTCCATGAGTCTACATTTCAATTCAGTATTTATTTTTTCCTATTCCTTTCTTTCCTTTGAAGGTTTGATAGCGTATAGCCTTCTTATTTATAAGTTTTACCTAGATGACAGGAGGCGCTATAACCATAGAAAAAATGATGTCCTACACGCGTTGAATAAGAGATTCGACAAGGTTTTTATAGGTTGTCACTAACTGTTCGGCACGTTGTTTTTCTTTTGCTTCTACAAAGAGCCGGAATACCGGCTCTGTCCCTGATGGACGCATCAGCACCCAGCCACCTTTCACGTAGAGTTTCACTCCGTCGGTTCTATCGATGTTTACCACATCTTTGTTGCCCTTCACCTGTTCTGCTACTAGGTCCATGACGCGTTCTTTTTTCTCATTTGGACATGTTATTTTTGTTTTATACATCTCATAGGACGGTATCTCTGCGATAAGCTCAGAAAGCGACCTTTTTTCATTTGCAAGGATTTCTAGTATTTTTGCCAGAGACATTGCTGAATCACGACAGTACTGGAGTTCAGGAAAGATGAGACCGCCGTTCTCTTCGCCGCCAAACACCGCATTTTTTTCTTTCATGACCCGGGCGACAACCGGGGATCCTACTTTGGTGTAGATGACGCTCCCGCCGTTCTCTCGTATCACGTCTTCGAAACACGTAGAGGTAGTTACTGGTGTGACCACAACGCCTCCTTTCTTTTTCCCAGTGATATATTTTCCTACAAGCGAGAGTGATTTGTCA
>JAPKYG010000188.1 GCA_026394435.1 Methanobacteriota archaeon
ATCATGTTTTGGGTGCTTGTCCTAGGTTTTGGTGTGCAACTCCAACGAACATTGGCAAGCCTTCATAGAGAGTATGAAGAGAAGAGATCGATTCATCTGAGCCGAGGAAGTTTTTATGAAAGGTTCAGCCCAGAGTTGGTACGTTTTCTTCACGCATGTGTCGTGCATGGAATGGAGCAACTCGCAACAACAACACAATGCGCTCTAAAAAAGCGACTCTCTCAGTTTAAAGATATCTTGATTCAGGATAGTACCATTATCCGTGTTCATGAGAATCTGGCGAAGAAATGGCCGGCAGCACGGACACGAAAGGTTGCTGCTGGGGTAAAACTCTCCATCCTGGTCAGTGCGGTTTTTGATGGTCCGAAACGGGTGATGATTCATGGAGAACGTATCGGTGAGGTGAAGACACTTCGAATCGGCCCGTAGATCAAGGATCGCATCCTCTTAGTAGATCTGGCATTTTACAAATTTCGAGTGTTCACCCGGATCAAAGAACATGGTGGGTTCTTTGTCTCACGGGTGAAAGATAATGCTGACCCCGTAATCATCCAAACCTACATGATGTGTCGTGGACGTAGCATTGATCTTGTAGATAAACACCTCAGCGACATCATATCAAAACTGAAAAGAAAAGTGCTGGATGTTGAGGTAGAAGTCTCATTTCGCCGGCGAGCGTATAACGGGAAACAGAAGGGTGATACGGAACGGTTCCGCTTGGTCGCAGTATATAACAAAGAGGAACGGCAGTATCACTGCTATCTGACCAACATCTCTTCAGAGATTTTATCTGCGGAGGAGATCGCTACGTTGTATGCTGCCCGATGGCATGTGGAATTGATTTTTAAGGAATTGAAAAGCAGGTACGGGATTGATATCCTGCCGACGAGGAACCCTGAAATCGTGGAAGCGCTCCTCTGGGTAGGGATATTAACATTGCTTGTTTCTCGGAAGGTGTACTGGCTTGTCTGTGAACATAACCTTGAACGTGCAGTCAGGTATACGCATCTGCGATGGGCGACTATCTTCGCAGAGAAAGCACACAGACTTCTCGATAGTGTGCTGGCGTATACCGGATTGTATCTGGATATGATGGATCATTTCAGGGTGTATGAAAGTCAGGCGTTGGATCCAAATGTGAACAGACAGCGTTTATCAGATGTGTGGAGGGCTTAACCGATCACGAATGAACTCTGCCTCAATACATGGATTTGATGTTGATTTTTTCTTCTGTTTTTTCTTTGCCATTATGCATCCCATCCTGAGGCGGAGATGCATTTCATAGGATAAAAATTCTTAGGAAAACGCTCTTAACCGATCACGCATGGATTGTTCTTATAAAGGTTAGAAATCGTTCGTGTTTTAGAACGAATACACTTCATTTCTTGCATAGATATTATATACTTAAAAAATTATTCACCTGTGGCAATTACGTTAGTAATTGTTAACAATTACGTATTTGTCCTATATGGATGGGATACTATATGAGCAATAAATTAGCGTCTTTATTTGGTGGAGAGTCAGTTGTTAAGATGTTTTGGATGGGTATTTAATGCAGAATGTCACTGACCTCGAGCAGATAGAACGAACCGTTCAGAATGCTCGTGAATACGCTGAAAGCATCGTAGATACAATCCGAGAGCCTTTAATGGTGCTTGATGCCGACCTAAAAGTGATCTCAGCCAATCGTGCTTTCTACCAGGTCTTCAAAATGAAGCCCGAGGAGACTGTGGGAAAATTGATCTATGACATAGGTAATCAGCAATGGAATAATCCAAAGCTCCGAGTGCTTTTAGAGGAGATTCTACCCATGAATACTTCTTTCGACGACTTTGAGATTGAGCATAATTTTTCTCATATTGGCGAACGAATAATGCTCCTGAATGCCCGCCGGATATATGGAGTGGCAAACAAGACCGAAATGATCCTGCTTGCTATTGAAGATATCACAGAACGCAAGCATGCGGAGGTGCTGAGCGCTTCGGAGATCAAGTATCGTCGGCTCTTTGAGTCTTCAAAAGATGGAATACTCCTACTCGATTTTGATACAGGAAGGATCACAGATGTCAATCCGTTTTTAATCAATTTACTTGGTTATTCCAAAGTCGATTTTTTATTTAAATATTTCTGGGATATTAGCATTTTCAAAAATGTTATGGCGTCAAGAGATAATTTCTTAGAATTGCAGACTAAGGAATATATTCGTTTCGAAGACCTACCGCTTCAGACGAAAGATGGAAAAAAGATAGATGTTGAATTAATCAGCAATGTTTATGATGTCGATAACAGAAAGACCATTCAATGTAATATCCACGACATCACTGAGCGCAAGCAGATGGAACATAAACTTAATGAAGCGTACCAAAAAATAAAAACACGTACAAAGGAACTTGAGATGATCAACGAGAATCTGGACAGTTTTGCATATTCTGTCTCTCATGACCTTCGTGCACCACTTCGGGCTATAAGTGGTTTCGCCCAAGTGCTAATAGATACACACGGAGATAAAGTCAATGAGGAAATGCGACATTATCTCGATCGAATTAATGAAGGAGCTCAAAAAATGGGCCAATTAATCGATGATCTCCTAGGTTTCTCAAGAGCCACCAGGAGCGAGATAAAATACGAGAAGATTAATGGGGAAAATATCGTTAATGATCTTATAAAAGCGTATCGTGATGTTGAACAGGATAGAGACATTGAATTTATTGTTAATCCATTAGGGGAAATTGAAGCAGATAAAGAAATGCTAAAGATTGTTTTTTCTAATCTTCTACAAAATGCAATTAAATTCACTATCGATCGGAAAAAGGCTCGAATTGAGATTAGAAGTGAGCAGAAAGAGGATCATATTCAATTTTATGTTAAAGATAACGGTATAGGTTTTGATATGAAATATAAGGATAAATTGTTCGAGGCTTTCCAGCGGCTCCAAACGGATGAAAGGTTCACGGGTACTGGAATAGGTCTTACAACCGTGGAAAGGATAGTATCCAAGCATGGCGGAAATATATGGGCTAAAGGAGAGGTTGATAAAGGAGCGGAATTCTGTTTCACTCTGCCCTCCAAAGTCCATGTTGAAGATTGATAAATGATGTAAAATAGGTTGTAATAAGTGTGGTAATAATGAACAAAAAAGAGGTAGAAATATTGCTGGTAGAAGATAATGCTAGTGATGAAGAATTAGCAACAATCGCATTAAAAAAACACAATATAACAAATAAAATACAAATAGCGAGAGATGGCGTTGAAGCCTTGGAATATCTTTTTGGCTCTGTTGATAGTGAAACGCTTAAATGTGTTGGTCCATTAGTGGTTCTTCTTGATCTCAAGTTACCCAGGATAGATGGACTTGAGGTGTTAAAAAGAATAAAGTCGCATCCAGAAGCGAAAAAAATACCTGTTATAGTATTGACATCATCCAGCGAAGAGAAAGACATAGTAGAATCTTATCGTCTCGGTGTAAACAGCTATATTCGTAAACCTGTGGATTTTAACCAATTTACAGAAGCGGTGAATCAGATTGGTTTGTATTGGTTGCTGCTGAACAAGCAATCGCCCTAGGCGCAAATCTATGAAAAATCGATTCTAAGAGTTGCTGAACTCTTCGACAAAGAAGTTGCTGGGGACAAAGTGCACTGCAAGATGCTGGGCGATGAAAAATGTCTGTTTAGAATCATGGAGAAAAAAGAATCGAAGGAAAAAACAAGAGAAAGAATCAGAAAGATGTTGAAATGAAAACAGAACATATAGAGAAGATAAAAAATGCATTCAACGATTTACCAGAACACTGGTTACTATCATTCGTAATTAGCGACGAAGAGTATTTTAAATTTAAACGGGGTTCTACTTTCTACAGAAAAAGAACTTGACTCTGAATTCGCAGATCAATTGGAGCAATTTGTTGACAAAACAGTAGATTTAAGCAAATAACATACAAAGGAGATATGAAAAAAGTAAAAAAATATTGTTGATGGTGTTGTAAGGTGCAGGAAGAAATTGTAACTACTAATAAAAAAATGATTGAACTTAAAAATTATGAAAGTGTTTTAATAGTTCAGGATGTGAAATCCTTACGAGTAACAGTAAACGATATTTTAAAAACTCTTCAAGATGAACGTATTATTTACATTAATTTAACTAATACATATAATTCATTAGTGTCAAATTTAAAAAAGGATGGGCTAACCATAAATAATATTTTATTTATTGACTGTCTTACACAGTTAGCTGGAGGTAATTTCAGTAACCAGGAGAATGTTTTATTTATTAAAGAGCCAAATGATTTAACCAGTTTAGGAATAGCTATCTCTGAATTTTTTGAAAGCATACCTGGTGAGAAATGGCTTGTTTTTTATGGCTTTAATATTTTGAAAATTTACAGTAAAGAAGATATTGTTTTAAGGTTCATTCAATCTATTTTTGAAAACGCCTCAGCGAATAATGCAAAAATTGTTATTTTATCAACACAAATAAAGAATGATAGACTAATTAAAAAAATGGCTCATTTTTTTGAAAAAGTTGTTATGGAAATTGAGTAAAAATGGTGCAAGAAAAGAGTGGACAAAATATTGAGCGCTTGGAATTACGCAAGAAGGGAACAGCAGGATTACAACACAAGAAGCGAAAAGAAAAAAAAGCAAAACGTCAAGCAAAAGAAAAAGAACACATAGCGAAAAGACTCGCAAAAGAACATGAAGAGAAGTTACGATTAGAGCGATTAGAATTACGTAAGAAGGAAAAAGTAGAATTGCTACACAAGAAGCGGAAGGAAAAACAAGCGAGACAGGATGCCAAAGAGAGGGAGTGGGAGGAGGCTAGACGCGCAAAGGCAGATCTGAAATCGAAGCAGCATATACTTGCCTTAAAAGAGTTGGAATGGAGAACAAAGGAGAAAGAAGAAAAAAAACAGAAGAAACTTGAGCAGAAAAATGAGAAAAAGCGTTTAAGTGAACTTGATAGCGTTGGTACAGCAAAGGAAACGGGACTAGGAGACAAGCGTAAAAAAGCAGAGGAACAGAAACAGATGAATGACGTAGTAAGAATTGCTGCAGAGACAAAAGAACGACGAAAACTTAAGCCTTTTGAACGTAAGATGGAGAAAGAGCGGGAAAAAACAGAGAAAGAAGAACGGAAATTAAAAGCGATTGAAGAGAAGAAAACCAGGAAGAAAATGGATTTACATTTAGAAGAAGAAATCGTCAAGGAAAAACTTTCTGGTCAAGTGGAACGGGTTGACATCTTCGTCGGATTTGATAGTATTGATCAAGAGACCGCAGATCTTCTCTTAAAATGTGGATATACCTCAATAGAAAAGTTACGGGAAGCAAGCGTAAAGGATCTCATGAAAATTGGATTAAAGAAAAAAATCGCGCAGATGATACTTGCTGAAAGCGGAGAATTTGTTGAATGGGAAGTGTATGACGCTGATGAATATCCTGAGAGAAAATCTGATACGCCACTCTGAACCTATGAAGGTTTCACCCGATATAAAAAGAGGTATCATCACCCTTTAGAAGAGCGAATGAAATCGAGATTGTAACAAATTTGTTGTACGTTAATACCATAAGAAATATTATTTTTTTAGTTTTTTTTGTTTTTCATTATCTTTGATATTTCTGTATGGGTTTAGATAAATTCGTAAATTTCAGAGATGCAAATATTTTATTTGCAGAGAAACGATATTCATAAAATAATCCATTATCATATCCATTCGTTATAGAAAATAGAAGAGCGAGTAAAAAACAGAGAACAGTATTCCTGACTGTTCAATTCGACCCTTGCTCCGGTTTCTTCCGCTTCTTTAGATAATCATATACATCAAGGATAATCGGTATTGAAACAAGAATCGCTATCACGATTCCAAGACAAATCATACTATCTTCATGAACATTCCCAACCGTATTTTTCCCGTGAAGAACATCCTCAAAAAAGAGATTAATAGTACCAAGCCAGGGAATCTCGAATCGTGCTTTTCCTGATATCCAATCTAATTGAACAGGCTCAGGGCAGATATCAGTGATCTCGTCAATCACCTCATTATTATCTCCTTTTGTGAGAAAACCTGAGTGAGTCCATCCTGGATCACGATTGTATAAGCCTAACTGAGGAATAGTAAGACTTGTTGCAT
>JAPKYG010000187.1 GCA_026394435.1 Methanobacteriota archaeon
TGTAGTTGGTTTTCATAAATCGTGTTTTTCGATGTATCAACAGCCTTTAACGTGTACGCCCCAGCAACAACCGTCGTTCGATATCCATTAAGGTAGATGCTTTCATTGTGAATTCCAGCGTAATACGAATCAGAGAACAGAATGTTTTTTTGAGGACCGGTGAGCATGAGTGTCGATGTATCAGAGGTGTTGAATTGCACATACATCCGAGGGAATCCATCATCGTCATCAACCGTCAGCGAAAGGAGCGTAAACTTCGGTTGCCGAAGCAAGGTACAGCCTGAAAAAGAACTTATCAAGAGGATGCAGGCGATGAGGATTGTTTTGCCTAACGGCATAACACCTTCATTTTGCGTTCAATCACCGTACCAAGCCGCTTCATACCCATCTGCAGTTGCTCGTTTGTAGAGTAGGAAAAATTCAGTCGCATGGAGCTGCCACCGCCACCGTCCACACAGAATGCTTTACCATGAACATACGCGACTTTTTCTTTGAATGCATCAAGGAACATTGCTTCCGTGTCGATTTCTTTAGGCAGCGTGACCCAGGCAAACATCCCACCTTTTGGTTTGTTGCAGATGTATCCTTCTGGGAAATATTTTTTCATGGAATCCATCATGATGTCGCGTTTCGGCTTGTACATCTCACAAATCTTCATGATATGTAAATCAAGCGAACCACTTTTCATGAACTCATAGGCAATATATTGAGAAAACGGGGCTGTGCAAAGATCCAAAGCTTGTTTGCATAACGCAAGTTTCCGCATGATATCTTCTGCGGCGATAACCCAGGCGAGACGGAAGCCGGGTGCAAGAATCTTCGAAAATGTCGACATATAAATGACTCGACCTTCATCGTCAAATGACTTGATTGGTTTGATAGCGGGGATATCATACCTGAGCTTCCCATAGGGATCGTCTTCGACAATGACCAAATTATATTCATGTGCTATTTCCACTAGTTTCTTCCGTCGTGACTCCGGCATCACGGTACCTGCCGGGTTCTGAAACGTGGGGACCGTGTAGATGAACTTCACTGACATGTCTTGCTTGATGAGCTCTTTTATTTTCTCTTCAAGGAGGTCCACGCGCATTCCCTCTTTATCTAAAGGGATTCCAACAAGGTTTGCCTCGTAACTGCGAAACGCGTTAATCCCACCAAGATACGACGGAAGACCAACCATTGCGATGTCCCCGGGGTTCAGAAAAATCTTTCCGACCGCGTCTAAGGCTTGCTGGGATCCGCTGGTAATCATGATGTTTTCCGGGGTGACACCACCTTTCATCCCTTCTCTGATGGATCGTTCAGAAATCACTTCTCGAAGTTCATTGATCCCTTGCGTCGTCCCATACTGAAGCGCGACTTTCCCATGATGGTCTAACACGGTTTGAACGATTCCTTTTAAATCTTGAATCGGAAACGATTGAGGGCTCGGCAACCCACCAGCAAAGGAGATGATCTCTGGATCCTGCGTTACTTTGAGTAATTCACGGATTTCTGATTTCCGCATCTTTCCTGCTCTATCTGAGTACAACTGGTCAAAGTTTACCATGAAATCCACTCAGCCCCAAAATCAACCTATGTTTTATATGTATTTCGTCAAAAGATAGAAATATAAAATGACGATAACCACAGCATTATTTGTCTGTTTCTTCTCGGCGGAATAACACCTTGCAGTGTTCTTCAAATGCAGGCATGGTCTCGACCGTGTCCCAGTCAAGATTAAATCGATGCATGAACAACATAAGTTCTTCATTTGAGGTTATTACTTTTTTGGTCGTAAGAGCCATGCAGCTGACTTCTTCGGGGTCAGTTATCTCGTCGTTCATACTTCCTCACGCGTTATTGAAGACGGCTCGTACTTATAAACCTTTCTTTTAACAAAAAAAAGAAAAAATGAAGAACCAAGGACTTTACTTCTTTTTCAAGTATGGTAAGCTGGTTCTCTTGTTGACACCAACAGCGTACCCATTTGGTAAATCGCAGGGAGTTCCACTTTTTGGTGATCGTTTACTGAAGAAATAGATCGTTTGTTGGCGTCCACCTTTTAAGTTGACGCTGCGGGTGTATAATGTCCATCCTTCATACTTATATACCATAAAACACCTCCTACTGCCTATGATATCCTATTTTATGATTTAAATCTTCTCCTTTATGTCCTCTTATCTTTTTTTTTGTTTCACGTAAAAACTCAACAGAGAGGGGTTCGATAAAAAAGATTATGAATAGTGAATTTATGTCTACCACAAGCCAGACAAACAAATGATTACGTCAGATCATAGAATGCGGATGTGATCTAGTGGTTATGATTGAGGCCCTCCAAGCCTCTTGCCCGGGTTCGAATCCCGGCGTCCGCACTTCTTTATTTCATCAATTGTCTGCAGGGGTAGCCAAGCTTGGCCAACGGCGCAGGACTTAAGATCAAAACACAAGAAAGGTTCGTGTGATGAGACATCCTGTCTCGCAGGAGTCCGAGGGTTCAAATCCCTTCCCCTGCACTTTTTTATATTCCACGTGCTATAAAATTAATATATGCACCTATTTACCGGTAAAATACATAAAAAAATATAATTATATACTATTAAACTTATTCAAATATTCTAAGGAATAAAAAATGGATAAGAAATTATCTCATTTACTCGCATTTTTTCTCTGTGGTATTTTACTCGCTGTCTTATTTACTGGATGTGTTAATAAGGAACAAAAATCAGAGGTATCTACAGATACAGTACTACCAGAAGTTACATTGGATCAACCTTCTGTTCTTCCGAATTGGACAGATGGAGAATACCATGATTACTATGGCACCATAGAAATGTTGAATGGTTTTAATGAGAAATACCCTGATTTAGTAGATATGTTTTCTATTGGTAAAAGTGTTCTTGGAAACGATATTTGGTGCATCAAGTTAACCAATAAGAAGAACGATACAATAAAGTCATCTTGTCTCATTGATGGTTGTATACACGGAAATGAATGGGAAGGAGGAGAGGCTTGTTTGTATCTTGCTGAGTATCTTCTCATTAACTTTGATGCCAATGAGACAATTACTCAGATTCTCAATTCATCTGAAATTTATATCATTCCTTTAGTAAATCCTGATGGAAGACAAGAAAACACACGATGGAATGAGAACGGTATCGACCTTAACCGTAATTTTGATATTGGTTTTGGTAGATTAC
The DNA here is from genome assembly GCA_026394435.1 of Methanobacteriota archaeon. Taxonomy (GTDB): domain Archaea; phylum Thermoplasmatota; class E2; order DHVEG-1; family DHVEG-1; genus SM1-50. Next base: position 3,183 of record JAPKYG010000187.1, read on the forward strand.
TGCCAACACGTGGAGGTGTGTTCCGTTTTGGAAAACTTTTTGGTTTTATTAAAATTCCTTATATCAAATTAGGTAAATATGTATTTGAGAATTGTGGAAGACGTCCTTTTTCAGAACCTGAATCTCAAGCACTTAGGGATTTAATGAGAGAACTTAAGAATAATGATTTTTCTTTTTATGTAAATTGTCATACAGCCGACCACAGTTTTTATATCCCTTGGGGGGTGTTCAAACCTCCATTTGAAATGACAGAACAAGAAACAAATCTATTCAATTATGTATTGAACTGGGTGGAAAAAAACACAGAATATGGAATAGGTTCAGATGTTAGTGTTAATAACGAAAAAATATATTATTATAGCGGTATGGCAGACGATTGGTGTTTCAAAGAATCTCGCATACCTTCTTTTTGTTTTGAAATTCTATCCCCTGATTATTTTCCTTCCAAGGGTGGAATTCCTTGGGATGCGGCTTATTTGAGCGGGGGTAAACATGACCATCTTGTTCACTGGATGGAAACAACCCTTCCAGTTTTCATGTATCTCCTTGTTAACATTGATAATCTGCGTCAATGGAAAACACCTGATATTCAACCGCTTTTACCTGAAGGGGTGCCACCAGAACCATTACAGTAATTTATTGGGGGAAAGTAATGAATAAGAAAATATCTTATTTAATAACACTTTTTCTCTGTTGTATTTTAGTTGTTGTAACGTTTTCTGGTTGTATTGAAGAAGAACAAAAGACGAAAGAATCAAAAGAACTGCCTAAAACAGTAGTTAAATTGGACCAACCTTCTATTCTTCCAGATTGGAAAGATGGAGAATACCATGACTACTATGGCACAATAGATTTGTTAAATGAATTTGAGATAAAGTATCCTGATTTAGTAAATGTTTTCTCCATTGGAGAAAGCGTTCTGGGAAAAGATATTTGGTGTATCAGAATAACTAATGAAAATAATGCCAAACCAAAATTATCTTGTCTTATTGATGGTTGTATCCATGGGTGTGAATGGGAAGGGTGTGAGGCTTGTTTGTATCTTGCTGAGTATCTTCTCATTAACTTTGATGCCAATGAAACAATTACGCATATTCTAAATTCATCTGAAGTTTACCTCGTTCCTTTAGTAAATCCTGATGGCAGACAAAAGGATGATAGGTTTAATGATAATGGTATAGATTTATGTCGTAATTTTGACATTGATTTTGGCAGATTACGTGGAGGTGCGCTCCGTATCGGAAAACTCTTTGGTTTTATTAAAATTCCTTATATCGATTTCCCAGGTAAAGAGGATTGGAATTTATATTTTAATTGCGGAAGACATCCTTTTTCAGAACCTGAAAGTCAAGCGATTAGGGATTTTATGATGGACCTTGAGAATAATGATTTTTCTTTTTATGTAAATTGTCATACAGCCCAGCACTGTATTTATGTCCCTTGGCTGGCGTTTAAACCTCCATTTGAAATGACAGAACAAGAAACAAATCTATTTCATTATGTTTTTAACTGGGTGGAAAAAAACACAGAATATGAACCAGTATCAGTTTTAATTGCTAACAACGGAAAGAGATATTATGATAGCGGTATGGCACAAGATTGGGTTTTCAAAGAATTTCGCATTCCATCATTTTCGTTTGAAATACTCTCAAAGGATTATGAACCTTGGATGAGTTCAGGAAAACATGACCATCTTGTTCACTGGATGAATACTACTCTCCCCCTTTTTATGTATCTCCTTGTTAACATTGATAATCTGCATCAATGGAGAACACCTGATATTCAACCATCCTTGCCAGAGGGTGTTCCCCCAGAGCCTTTACAGTAATTTTTTGAGTTTTTATGTCAACAGGAGAAAAGGTTCATTTTTACAGGTATTTTGGTGTTCAAATCCCTCCCCCTGCACTAATTTTACACTGATTTTCATTTTACAATAAATTTGTAGATATAATATGAGATTAACACGCCGATTATATTGGAAACGATGAAAACGATAGTTATTGCTACTAATATCGTTAGGAAAAATACAGAGAGTAATATGCCCGCTAAAATCCCTATTAATACCCCTATAACAATTGAATCTTTAGCACTTTCAGCCCTGTTTAACAAACCAGAAATAGAAATACTAAGCAACAACGGTAACCAATCAGGAATCCACTGAAAAATTATCTTCGCAGTAAATAACAGAGTGGCTATCAATAACGAACTGACTACTATCCTAACCCAAATAGAATTATCGAATTTCATTTTGTTCTACTTTTTTTCTTCTTCGGTCGAACAATTTCTCCAACTGCTTTTCCACCCTGCAACCATGCTTCTGAAATATCTTTGGTTCGCTCGATATCTTTTTCCATCTGAGGAGTTTGGATTTTATTGCTTGCTCTTTTTTTCATTTTTTCCTTCCTTGGATTACAATTTAAAATCAACTAATCCTATATAAATCCTCAGATAAGCATGCTCTTTTTATGTCAACAGGAGAAAACACAAATTTTCACCGGTAAACTGGTGTTCAAATCCCTTCCCCTGCACTTTTTTATCCTAACAAAGATTTAAATAATCAAGGATACTTTATTTCATATGGAGGAATGACATTGATTCAAAAAGGGCAGGTTATTCTAATCGTTCTCTTGTTCATCGCAACCTGCATTATACCAACGACTGCACAAGATGTAGGGAACGCATCTCAGTCAACGTCAAAGGGTCAATGGTTATATGTTGGTGGCTCAGGTCCAGAAAATTACACGAGGATTCAGGATGCGATAAACGCTTCTTCTAATGGGGATACTGTTTATGTATACAACGAGACCTACTTTGAGAATGTGGTCGTTGATAAATCGATAAATTTGATTGGAGAAGAAAAAACCACTACCATTATTGATGGCATAAATGCTGGATTTCCAGATTTTTGTATCACTATCGAAGCAAATAACGTTACTGTTACTGGATTGACTATCCGGAATTGTAAATCTACGGGAATCTACATTTCGTCAGACTATAATATAATTACCGACAATATTGTAGTAGATAATCGCCAGGGCATTGCGATAATTGGCGAATTTGGAGGCAATATAATTTCTCATAATCTTATTCTAAATAATAATAAGTCAGGTGGCTTGATAGTATTAGGTCGAAATAATAATATCAGCGAGAATATTGTTTCTCAATCGGGGTGGTATGGTATATATTTGGATAATGTAGAATATAGCAATATTTCAAATAACATTATCTCAGAGAATGAGAATGGTGTCAATACTGGTATTACTTTTCATAATATCTTTTATCGGAACAATATTTCAAATAATAAAAGGCTCGGTGTTGAGATTTTTTGTACATCCTTTGATAGATTCATTCAGAATACTTTTATTGGAAATGGAAGGAATGTATATTTCATTCAACCGTTCCTTTTAAGGATAAAGTATTTGAGAATTTTAAATCATAATACACTCCAGCCGACTGTCTGGGATGGTAATTATTGGGATAGACAAAGGACTATGCCATACCCTATTCTTGGATTGACTACATTATGGGATTTTCTTGGAGTAATTTCTCTTATGTATAATAAATATCTTGTTGATAGTTTTCAAGTTGATTGGCATCCTGCACAAGAACCCTATGACATCCCTGGGATGACCTGAAAAACGGATGAAATTGTAGTCTTTTATGGGAGTAATTATTATCCATCAATCAGAATATAACAGGTAATTAGGGGTTCAAATCCCTTTCCCTGCACTTTTTTACGTTGATTTCATTTCAATAAAAAATGGTAGTAATAAGTACTTTTCTTCTATATCCCCTCAGCGGCTTTTAAAAAAAGTTAAAATTAATAATATTTTCCTTCCTCATGTATGATTAAAACTTCTATT
>JAPKYG010000141.1 GCA_026394435.1 Methanobacteriota archaeon
CTTCGGTATTGTAAGCGATGACCTTGATAGTATGTTTGAGCGAGAGACCATTGAATTGAATAAGTGGCCTCCATAAATAGGTGTAAGGTGCTGCTGTGACAGTTTCTTTTAATTTCCCATCAACGTAGAATTCTACCCTGGTAACGCCTATCCCGGAAGTTACATTCGCGGTGATGGTTATCGGACCATAGATAATGGTATCTGTCGGCAAACTCATGCGTTCCTGATCTCGGAAGTAAAAGGTGTTTTCCAATGGTTTTGAGATGATAACTGTCATTGGTGGTGCTTGTTTTGTGGTGAAATGCCAGAGTGGTCCTACTGTTGACGCACTATGATTGTCCCAAGCTATAATCTTCCAGTAATAAATTGTGTTATATGAAAGTGTTCCAGGATTATAGCTGAGAGTTGATTGATTACTCTTAACTTTTGGAGGTGAGCTTGTTGTTCCAAAGTAGACATCATAGACGACTGGATTGCCATCAAGGTCTCCTCCGGTCCAGCTCAGGGTAGCGGTCAGAAGAACATTGGCTGCACCATTTGTAGGAGATGGGTTGCTTGGCGTGTTAGGTGGGGTGTTTGGTTTTAGTCCTGTAGTAAATGTCCATTGTGGTCCTACTGTTGACGCACTATGATTGTCCCAAGCGATAATCTTCCAGTAATAATGTGTGGTATAATTCATAGATCCAGGATCATAGAGGAGAGCTGATTGATTAGCCACTTTTTTTGAAGGAGGACTTGTGGTTCCGAAGTAGACGTCATAAGTGACTGTATCATTATAAGGGTCTCCACCAGTCCAGCTTAAATCCGCAGATGCAAGGACATCAGTCGAACCATTCGCTGGAGACGGGTTGCTTGGCGTGTTAGGTGGGGCATTTGGTTTTGTGGTAAATTCCCATTGTGGTCCTACTGTTGACGCACTATGATTGTCCCAAGCTATAATCTTCCAGTAATAATGTGTGGTATAATTCATAGTTCCAGGATGATATAGGAGAGCTGATTGATTAGCCACTTTTTTTGAAGGAGGACTTGTGATTCCGAAGTATATATCATAGGTGACTGGATCGCCATCAGGATCTCCACCAGTCCAATTGAAATCTACATTAATGAAGACATTAGTCGAACCATTCGCTGGCACGGGATTGCTAGGCACATTGGGAGGATTATTACTTATCGGATTCGCACCCGTCCGTGTTCCCAGGGGAAACGTAAACGTTGCAAACACTAGCGCGATAGCTAGAACGAGGACACTACCAATGCGTATTACAGAATAATTATTCATTTTTCTACCATTCATGTACATAATATTTTTCCTCCAATTGTACTTTGGATACGTATAGTAGTACCTTTTAAATATATAAGTATTTCTATAAAAAATTCGTGCGAAGGTTGCTACAGGAGGGTATTTTTTAAAAAAAAGGATGTTCTAGAGGATAATTTGATATACAATACAAAGATTTTATACCTATAAAAGGATAACCGCTTGGAATGGATGGAAAACTCGCTGTTGTACTTATCTTTCTTGTATCTTCTATAGTAACAATCTACCTTATTCTAAGGAGACGATATCTGCACATCCGACTGGGGATGCGTAAAATAAAGATAGATACGTACTTCTTAGGCGCCCTGCTCGGTCCAATCCTGATTGTAATCTTTGGTATCCTAAACTCATCACAGATCTTTGGCGGGCTTGGGGGCGTCGGCAGCCTTAACCCTTTTGGGGTTCTAGTGCTGTTTCTCTCGATGGTGTTCATGAGTATTTTCTTGGACATCACCGGGTTTTTCGAATACTGCGCACGCGTTGCGTTAAAATACGCGAGCGGCGACGGACGACGACTCTATTTTTCCGTATACCTCACGGTTTCCATTCTTACGATCTTTACATCCAATGACATTATCATACTCACCTTTACACCGTTCATTTACTATTTTTCAAAGAACGCTGGTATTGATCCGAAACCGTATCTTATCGCTGAGTTCTTCGCAGCAAACACCTGGAGCATGATGTTGTACATCGGCAACCCCACCAACATCGTACTTGCAGCAGCCTTCGACCTTCGGTTTGATGAGTATACCAAATGGATGTTACTTCCTTCCCTCGTTGCTGGATTTATGAATATGATCCTTCTCTATTTTATCTTCAGGAAAAGTATTAATAAACCTCTCAAACGTATAGAAACGATTAATCCACGGGCAGCAATCACCGATAAAACAAGTACAATCCTCGGACTATTCATTCTTGCGGGTTGTATCGTCTGTCTTGCGATTGCTCCCTACTTCGGCATAGAAATGTGGATCATCTCGTTAGGCTTTGGACTGGCGCTCTTAGTAATTCTTCTGCTCAGAGATTCTTTAGTCGCAGTGATGAAAGAACGCATTGACAAAAAGCATTTTACCGTTGGACCAACCCTAAAAAAGATGCCTCTCAGCATCATCCCCTTTGTTCTTTCAATGTTTATCACGGTGGAAGCCCTTAGGATATATGGTATAACAAAAGATATCGGCATTTTCTTTAACATTCTCTGTGGTGCATCAACGACTGCAACGACCTTTGTCTATGGTATTTCTTCTGCCTTCGCAGCTAACATCCTTAACAACATCCCGATGACGGTCGCCTACGTCCCTATCGCAGGAGCTGTCTCCCATGCAAATCTCCTCCCTGCAGTCCTTGCCACAACGATTGG
>JAPKYG010000049.1 GCA_026394435.1 Methanobacteriota archaeon
TTCTCCGATAATCTTATATAAACATTTCTGTTTTAGGGTAAAAAGTAGGCAAGGAGGATAATTAAATAACTGCTGACAAACTTTTAATAAACACCTAATATTTTACCTCCATGTTTTTACGCTGAGTAAGAGGCAGAAAATGGACGACGAATCACTTGAAGAAATGTCCCGAAAAAAAGATGATCTGCAAGAAAAAGCCAATCGACTGAAGAAGAACCGAGACGAATTACACGACCAGTCGAAGAAGATGGCGAAAGAACGCGATGAGATCAACGCGAAGGTTCGACAGATACGAAACCAGATCAGCGAACATAAAAAGAAACGCGATGAGTACAACGAACGCGTCAAACACGCAAAAGAACAACGAAATGAATTCTCCACGAATCATCTCGAACTAAAAAAGAAAATCAAAGATCTAGAACGAGAACGAACCTCAAGCTCTGGCGTGAATGTCAATGAATTGAAACAATATCTCAGAAAACTTGAAAACGAACAGATGACCCAGCCGATGTCAGCTCAGAAAGAAAGAAAACTGATTGACACGATTAAAGGGATTCATTTAAAAATCAAAGACGCAGATGAAAAATTAGACAAGGATCCGAAGCTGAAAAAAGCAATCGAAGAAGAAAAACTCATGCGACAGAAAGCAGAGAAACAACATGAGCTCGTTGAAAAAATGGCGAAGAAAGCCCAAGAGGAACACCAAGGAATGCTTGAACAATTAAAACAACTTGACAAACTCGTCAAACGAACAACAGAGATCCAAGAAAATATTGTCGTGACAAAGATTGAGGCAGATAAGGTTCATAAAGAATTCATCGACAATGTAAACAATATCCATGAACTGGAGAAAAATATCTCAAGCACGGAGAAGAAGAAAGAGAAAAAGAAAAAGATGGCTGATGTCTCTGCTGCCCAGAAAGAAGCAGATGACGTCTTCGACCGATTCAAACGAGGAGAAAAACTCAGCACGGAGGATCTTATGATTCTCCAGAAAGCAGGATTATTATAAAGATAATTCCCGTGGAGGGACTAAGAGATGCCTTGTGAACTTTGTGGGAGAGAGTGTAAAGGGGGTAGAGAAGCGATTATTGATGGTGCAAAAATGTTCGTATGCCCGGACTGTATCAAATACGCAGAAGCTCCGGTACAAGAAGAACCAGTGAGAACCAATCGTCCGCCCCAAACCCAACGATTCATTGTGAAAAAAACACAGAAGCCAGAACGGGACATCTACAAGGACAAGGGCATGGAAAAAGACCTGGTATCAAACTGGAATCATCTTATCGAACAAGCACGAAAAAAGAAAAGCCTCACCAGGGAAGAACTTGGGTTTAAGATCGGAGAACGCACCGTCACAATCGCGAAACTTGAAAACGGTGACCTCCGACCATCTGATCAGACTATCGCGAAGCTCGAAAAAGAACTAGGTATCTCACTCATGGAAGAAATAAAAACTAGTCCCACCGGAACGCAGACACGAGCCCAAGGCGGATTTACCCTTGGTGATTTTATTAAAACAGAAAAGTAAGACGCATGAAGAAAAACAACTTCTTGGCAGCACTCAAGGCTTTGAAAAATGGAGAACCAATCATTTATCCAACAGACACGCTTTACGCGCTTGGCGCAGATATCTACAATGAAACAGCGGTGCGAAAAGTATTTGACATCAAACAACGCCCGTACTCAGTTCCGCTCCCTGTTGCTGTTTCATCGATACAAGCGATTGAAACCATCGCATACATGAACGACGCGGCACATGAAATCATTAAAAAGTTTTTACCAGGAACCTTAACTATTATCTTGAAGAAAAAACTTTCTGTCCCCGATATTGTCACAAGCGGACTTGATACTATTGCGGTGCGTATCCCAAACCACACCATCGCATTAGAATTACTCTCCCAATATGGACCATTAACGGTGACCAGTGCGAATCTCCATCACGAAAAAACCCTAGCTATTATACTGGATATTCTCATACAGTTAGGGACATGCATTCCTATCTGCTTAAATGACGGGAGACGGGATGCGGTTCCTTCGACGATTGTAGACCTTTCCACCAGCATTCCACGGATTGTTCGCAAAGGTCTGGTCACAGAAAAAGAACTTCTGGATGTGATAAGCCATGGATGATACGGTGTATGAGAACTACAAACGTGCAGGTAAGATTGCAGCGGATGCTCGAGACTACGGCGTCACCCTACTGAAACCAGGAGCACGATTCCTCGATGTCGCAACGGAGATCGAAATCAGAATAAAAGAAAATGGCGCTGGTCTTGCGTTCCCAGTGAATATTGCACTCAACACCCTTGCTGCACACTTCAGCCCACGTCACGATGACCAGTCCACTTTCAAGAAAGGAGACGTCGTGAAACTCGATGTCGGCACTCATATAAATGGCTATATCGCTGATACCGCGATCACCGTTGAACTCGAAACACACGTCTACGATACGATGATTCGGGCATCAAGCGAGGCGTTAGAAAAAGCAATCAGTGTCCTAAACGTCGAAATCCCCCTCAGCGAGGTAGGAAGGACCATCGAAAACACAATCACCGCCCATGGATATAAACCAATTAATAATCTCATGGGCCACGGGTTGGATCGATATGAACTCCACTCAGGGTTATCGGTCCCTAATGTAGGAGCACTGGGGGGTAAAACAAAACCAAAAGACGGAGACGTGGTTGCAATTGAGCCGTTTGCCACGGACGGTGCAGGCCACGTAACATCAGGACAAGGAAGCAATATCTACCTCTGTAGCGATTCACTCAAAGCGAAATTTATTCGCGATAGCAAGACAAAACTCCTATTTGAAAAAATAATTACCAATTACAGAACCCTGCCGTTTGCCCAGCGGTGGTGCCATGACCTGTTTCCAAACGGGGGTGATATCGCGTTAAAAAAATTATCATTTTTAGGCTTGACGAAACACTATCCGCAACTCGTGGAAGCAAAAGGCGGGATGGTGACACAGAAAGAACATACCGTGATAGTAAAAGAAGATGGATGTGAGGTAATCACATGAAATCAGCAAAAAACAATGGGAAGAATGAGGCAAAAATCATCCAACTTGAAGAGCTTAACTGGAAACAAATCGATTCGCTAGACCGCAAAAAAACCATCTTTTTCATTCCGTTCAGCCCCTTGGAGGAACATGGCCCGCACTTACCTGTTGGTACTGATTTGCTTACCGCACGGGACGCCGCAAAAGAAGCAATCCGGCTTATCAATAAGAAAAAACCAGAACTAACTATCGTTCTTTTCCCTGCGATCCCTCTTGGGTATTCAAAGATGGCGTCTGACTTCCCAGGTACCGTATCAACTAAAATAAAAACGCTCAAATCGATCGTTTCTGATGTCTGTTCCTCTCTTGCCAAATTTGGTTTTAAATACTTTGTCATATGCACGTTTCACATGGATCTCGGACATCTCAAAGGAATCTATAGCGGCATGAATAAAGCGATGAAAACTCACGGCATCAAAATCATTGAACCTTGGGGACCGTACTTCCATCATAAGGAGGTAGAAAAACGAGAGCCGCAGGTCGGGTTTGACACGAAAAAAGAAGTACACGCATGTTTCAGAGAAACCTCTCTTATGAGCTACCAGTACCCGTACCTTGTTGACCCGTCATATAAGAACTTACAGAGCATTTATCGAGATCTGTATTCACCGCGGGTATTGGGAAAGACGTTTAAAGATATCGGGATCAACGAAGGATATGTCGGAAGCCCAGCTCGTGCAGATAGCGACTACGGACGATGGTACTTTCAACAAATCGTTGAGACCTACGCGCAAGCAACACTAGATCTGTTGGATGGAAAAAAACTACCGGAACTTCCAAAAAAGACTCAGCTGCTCATGAGATCCATGTTCTGGATAAAATAGTGGTATCAGGGGATCCGGTGCTCCGCATTACCGTAATACATGGGTTTTGAATGAAACAACCAATTATAGAACCCACCAGAACCAATAAACCTGCAGACCTGTTGGACAGCCAATCCATTCGCCAACAAACGGAATGCATTGACTGAGGTTTTACTGTTCGTCCAAAATACCGTGTTCTGAAGCCAGCCGACATACACACTCGCCCCGCATCAAGAAACTCTTGCACTATCGACGCATCATAGGTAGCGAAACAGTTACCATGTACACAAGCGAATCAGGGAAATCCCCTGGCGCATAATAGTAATCAATAAACGCAGGTGTGAACGCCACGATACCTTGATTGCCCACCATGCCTTTGACGATCAGTTTGTTTTGATAATCAAACGCGTATTTCTGTTCAGTCTCATTCGTCCAGAACTCACCTGTTGCGATCACGACCGCATCTGCTTGATGGTCACCATTCACGTCAAAGTATCCTGCATAGTAAGAGGAAAGAGTGCTGGTTCTTTTTTTTCATTTTGTTATTTTGACGAGGTAGCTTTATATATGTTCATTGGCAACAAGTAACATGATAAGAGAGAACGAGATCTCTTATCGTAAAGAGGTGAAAGAGAGATGATGTATGAAAGCAACGAACAGGATGAGGTTATTGATTTCTGCCTAAAACACGATTTGATCAAAAAGACAGAGCAAGGGTATATCATCAAGAGAGAATTCTTCGAAATCCTTGATGTATATAACGAGTAGAGGTGAACACATGGCTTTAACCCAACAACAAAAGGAACAGATCCTGAAATTTCTTGCCTCCTCAGCGCAAAAAAGTAATTTAGTAAAAGAAGTCACGAAAAAAGAATAAACAGTTGTGACTGAGCCTTTTTCTTATTTTTCGTATTTTTCATTACAATTTAGGATAGGTTTTTTAATATATATTGGTACTTGTATACAAAACATTTTAATGGAGAAAATACCTAAAAAAAAGTTGTGATATTTAGATTCGTTTTCATCATAGGATGTGTTTGTCATTTTAGTGGATGTACAGACAATAAATCACAAAACAACCTCTGAGGGATTTTACGAAAATCCATGAGAAATCAGATGAAATCGCGAAAAAATCTAGGATCTGCTATTTGCAATAAAAGGGTCTGTCTAATGAGTTGTTCTGATATTTAAATACAGACCGCCTGAGAGGTAACAACGAAATTGATATCATCCCATACCTTTCTACAAAAATCCAACAGAAGAAAGGATGGGATGACATGGAAATAGAAATAGAAACAA
>JAPKYG010000173.1 GCA_026394435.1 Methanobacteriota archaeon
TCCGAAACGGTACTCAATTCAAACAGCTGAGATCATGCTCAAGTCTCATAGTGCAAAAAAAATTTTCGAACGTCATCCTGGATTCCGAAAGCGATATCCCAATGGTGGTTTCTGGAGTGGGTATGAACATCATGAATCAACTGGGATAAAAAATCTTGACCACTCGATCGCGTATTGCAGAGATCAGCAGCGTCATCATGGGGTAACAGTCATTGATGATCGACAGCAAAGACTGCCTGTGTTCGCCGCCGAGTGAGGATGCGGCAACGCCCGAAGGGCTTGCCGAGGAAACGAGGCGGAACGGGAGATTATAAGGGCGCAGCCCTTATTTTACTTCAACGAGATTCCCTTTAGGGATAAGGTTTCTCTCTTCAAAGTATTTCTTGTACATCTGAGCATATAAATCAAGCATGTGTCCTTCGAGGTTCTGCATATCATGTTTCTGGATACAATAAATAGGTACTACTATCCGCAGGAACCTCATCATTGAATAATAAAGATGATACGGGTTTCTATATATGTTAATAAACTGTGCATCTGGGAACATTTCAAGAAGATGTTTTATCCGAGCAGTATGTGCAGGGTTTTTTAATATCAAGCGTTTTCCGTCTCGATAATAGGTTAATTTTTTTAAAAAATAAAGATATGTTTCTTTCCATTCATCTATTACTTCTTTGGAGACATTTTCCATGCATACGAAGTTGTTATAAAAACCCATGTTTTTTGGGAAAATCCAACCATTGTAGTACGCATACGGTATAAAAGCACCAATTGCGTATTCTTCCTCCTGAGGTAAATCAGTTCCCATTGGTACATCATCCATTGGTCTTTTGTCTGTGATACTTGCGGCGAGAACTGGTTTAAAAATTTTTTCACTACCAAGGAAAATACCTGGTAACGTTGCAGTAAACGTTGAACAATAACCAAATGTATTATCAAGAGATAACATGTTATGAATATACGTTGTGCCACTTCTCCAGTGTCCGGTGATAAAAAGAGGAGGATGTTTAATTTCCGTTTGTTTTATGCTTTTGTTAAATTTTATTTTCTCTTTAATGCGAAAAGGTGCTATGATATTACTTAATGCAGTCGCATAGAGCATGCGTGGCATGTATCTTATGCTGATCAGAAATTTATTTTGTGCATAGAGACGGAAAAGGTTAGTAACACTAGAACCAGCGAGAGGCTCGTATTTTACATCGAAAACATTTCCATGTAGTTGCAATGGTTTCTCCATATTATGCCCACGACATAGTTCATTCATATATAACAATTAGCGGAAAATGTTTTATAGAGAAAACCTTGGATTTTCTTTTGTTTAAAAAAAACTGAGGAAAAATAATTTAGAGAAAGATAGGGTTGACTATAAAAATCTCAGATGACGCCAAAATATGAAAATCTTGGAAATTTTTTCGACACAAAAGACAAAACTCCTTGCTTGTTATCGTGTATTACCATGAAACTGCTCTGCGATCACATGCTCGGTTCGCTTGCGAAATGGCTTCGGATTTTTGGATTTGATACCTTGTACCCAGATGCAACAACCAACGACGATGAGGTGCTTCATGTCGCGAAGGCTGAGAAACGCCTTCTTCTCTCCCGTGATAAAGAATTAATTCTTCGAGGAAAAAAAGTAAAACTAGACGTTCTAGAGATACAAACGACGGACCTTGATGAACAGTTAGCAGAAGTCCTTACCCACATACAGATTGATTCCACACAAGTATTAACTCGATGCACGCTTTGTAATACTCCACTTATCTCTGTTGAAAAAAAAGCGATTAAAACCCATGTGCCACCAAAAGTGTTTGAAACCAGAGATCAATTCTGGTACTGCTCTGTCTGTAACAAATATTATTGGATGGGGACGCACTACGAAAATATGATTGAAAAAATCAACGAGCTTACCAATAAAAACAATCAATAGAAATCAGACCATCTGAACAATCTGCGCGTGCGGGACTCCTTTGATTTTAAGAATACAATCAGGGTCGACCAGTCCAAGTTCTATAGCACATTTCACGGTTTCTTTTCCGACTAGGTTTGCAATTGTTGCATCAAGGAGAAATTTTTTTAAGGTTTTTTTATCAATTCGTTCCCCATCGTAGAAATGTTTCGCGACATCAATCTGTAGTTTTCCATTCCGAAATTTCTTGCCAAGGAGGTGCTCATCGCAGGCGCCGATGACGAGGTCATCGCCTTGCTGGTAGACTTTGACACTGATCATGTGCTTTCATTCCTTTTTTGCTGTCTTTATGTTCTTATTAGGTAATACTCTTTTATATGAATTTCGAAAAAATGAGAGAAAAACCAGGTGTTGCTTTAAATACAGCTCATAATCCTGTTTATTGTGCAATGATCATGATAAAAAGTCCAACCACAAGCAGGGTACACACGACGGTTAATTTGATGACTTTCGTTTTTACGGTAAATTTGACATAGCGTTGGTTTATTGATGGACAACAAATACTTGTGTTATCTTTTCTTCGTAAGATCGTTTTCATAGGGTTGCCTCAACAAGTATTGTTGTTGTCCGCGCTATAAAGGACTTGTTGTACAACCCATACCAGATTCCTGAAGTATGCTCATTTGAAATCCCTTAAAAGAGTAAAAAACCCCTTTGCGCATCACTTTTTTTGTCTGTTGTGTTGAACTTTTATAGTTACGGATGACAAAGAAAGACAATTTATCGTTGCGCTTCGATTACTTCAAGCTCTTTTGTTTTTGTCTCATAGGGATGGAAGAGGAACACAAGAATGATTGGGACAATCATAAGAAGTCCTCCGAAGACCCAAAACAATTCCATATTAGGAGAAACGGTCAGCATGATTGCAGCAAGTGCGGGTCCAAGGACATACGAGACCCGTGCTGTTGTTGTCGCCCATCCCAAACAGCTTCCGCGCCGCTCCGTCGGAAAAATCTCTGGGATATATACAATAACCCAGACATAGGAGAACCCAAGGAAAAACCCCGCGATAACCGCAATGATACGAGCAATATCAATAGGAGTTAGGCCAAGGAGCACGACAAATAGTCCAAGTCCTGCGCATCCGATAATCAGACCTGTTTTTCTCCCTATTCTATCCATCATCCAGCCGCCGATAATCGACCCGGCCATCATCATCAGTAGACTACCGAGTAAGGTCAATGACCATTGGTCTAGAGAATATCCATGGATGTCCATGAAGAAATGACCGGCCCATAGCACAAACATTGAGACGATGAGCCAACACATCCAGATAATACCTGAGAAAATAATATATTTCATATCGCATCGGTTGATGACACCAAGCCCGTAGAAATGTTTTTTTCGTTTGCCAAGTTTTCTCTCTTCTTTAATGAGTTCATATCGTTTTGTCTCTTTCATGAAGAGCCATATGAGAAGGACCGGTATCATAAACAGGAACATGATCCCGTACATCCATTTCCAACTCAGTCCTAACCGAGAGAGTAATGGGGGAATAATTGCCTGAAGGGGAATCAAACTCATGAAATACACAATAGAGATATATTTCGCTCGTTTTTCCGCCGGTGCTTCTTCGCTAATCGGGATGGTCCACATGTTTGATACGGTAGCAAATATGATGATGGTAAAAAACAGCATATAGAGATGAAATGATGGTGTTGCATAGACGATTCCAAGCGACGCAAACCCGAACAAGAAAATCAGAATAAGCAAGGATTTTTTTCTCCCTATGATATCGGTCAGTCCGTTCAAAAGGAAAATCAAAAACGTAGGAATGAAATACACCACCTTCCACCAGGCATATTCCGTATCAGTAACAGAATACTCCTTCAGAATATTAGGAATCGCGGTTGTCTCGATAATGGAGAGGTACTGATCCATAAGAGCGATTGTTCCCATGAAGATGATAAGATAAATGATATAGCGGCGGGTTCGTTCATTTTTAAAACTACCGATTGGTTTCTTCTCTTCGCTTTCCATCTCTCTCTCACTCTCTGAAAACAATCCCTTTGTTATCTGATAAATCAAGAGTTATTGCTTTTGACCCACGTTTTTTGCGTGCCATAGCATCATAGGCTTCTTTGCCTCCCGCATCTTCAATTATTTTTTTTCCCATTTTATTTTGATGTTGAATGCTGATATTGATGCGCTCCATAGAACCGGGAGCAATCCTTTTTAAAAGATTAGCCCCTGCACCTAAACCATATGGGATCGATTCCATAGTCTCAGTTGTTCCAGGCAGTGCAAAGAACCAGACGCCAAGAGAATCCTCACCAAACTTCGTAATTGGGATGCCGCCTGCTGCTTGCCGTTCTGCGGTGGGACCGACATGAGCAACAACCCATTTTCCATCAATAAATGCCTCTCCTTCCCCTTCCATCATAAAGAATCCCATTTGATCGTACCATTTTTTTACCAATGGATCCGACCCAACCATAGAATCGTACCATGTTTGAATCATGTTCATCGCAAACGTCTTGTATCGTGCCTTGATCCCAGCGCAACGACACAATGCTATGAACACACTGATTAAATGAAAACAGGTTCCCGTACCCCGACGTATAGTCTCTTCAACAGGATCCATCGGGCAAATTTCTAAATCAAGCTTTTCTTTGACGAATTCAAAAGCAGTTTTTGCGAACTCATAGTCTGTTTTCTGAAATGCACCAAGGTGATGAGCAAGAGCCACAACCTCAGGAGCGCACGGGTTACAATAAAGTGTAGGTCTGAGGTATTTTTCCTCAGTGACGCCGCATCTCATTCCTTCCTTAAAAGGCGGTAATTCATAGGGTCGTTTTGGTCTGACATATCGTTCCTCGGAACCATGGATTGTCCGGAGTTTTTTCAAATCACCAAGGTTGGTGAGTAACACCTTACTCAGTGAAAGACCACCGCCAATCAGCAGTTTCAGATAGGTTTTATGTGGGATGTATTCCCTATCTTTCATCTCTCGGAAATTCAGCATGCAAGTGTTTCCCAGAAAGGAAAGTAGCATATATTCTTTTCTTAATAAACCACTCTTCTCTCATTTTCGTTCTTTTATTAACAATCTGTTCATTTCATAGTTACGGTAAATTTATGTTTCTTTTCCGAGATCCGCAGAAAGCATCCGACGCACTTCCTCTGCACATCCACGAATCTCTTCCCCAGATGCTCGTTTAATCTCTGGTTCAAGCACTGGTCCTGGGCGGTCACAGACAGGACAGTGTTCGAGCATTCGAACCTTATCACCGGACATGATGAATCCAGGGTAGCTGAACGCGGCAGCGTCCAGAAACGCAAACCTTCCCCATTCGCCATACCCAACCGGTTTGTATTCGGAATCAAGGACTAGGGGTTTAAAGTATGAATAAGGCGAGTGAAGGTAGTGCCCTTCTGGGCAGTGTACCATCCAGCCGTTCCCCTCAACCATACCATAGATATCAAGGCAATATTTCTCAGGTATGCCGAGTATTTTCTCAACTTGTTTTCGGAAGTCAGAGACCGGGACGCGGACTCCTTCGTACGCCTTCCAACCACCGCCGGTCACAACTCCTCCTCGTTCATTGAAATCAAAACCTCGTCCTTCTTTCTGCAACTTTTTCATCACAAAAGAGAGAATAAACGGGGCACCAACAAGCGCGATTTTTTCATTGGTTTTTTCATGGGATTCAAGCCAGCGGATGATTTCATCGATCATTTTTTCTGATTCGCGTTTCGCAAAATATTTCACAATTTTGCTTTTCACTCCTTTCTGATCGGTCATCGTCATCTGGATTAACTCTGTGGTGATGTCTCTATCAATTGCAACGCGAACGTCCTGAATTGCATCGAAATAGATAGTGCAGACTTTTCCTGCGTACACATTTGTCTTTTTTGGATTTGGCATGAGTAAATATCCATGCATATGGTAGTCCCACAACGGATATATCATACTAATCACTGATTTTGCGGCTGCATATTCTGAGATAAAAAAGGTTCGTTGGTCGCGTGGTATGAAGGTATAACGTCCACTAGTACCACTGCTATATGAGACCGTCATTCCTGCATTGTTGAACGCGTTTATCACTTCGTCGTATGTTGGGTTTGATTCTTTAATGACGATTCGTGGAAGAGATCCTGTGAAGATGTTTCCAAGCCATAAGGCAAAGTCTTTCCCAGTCGGATAATCTTTGAAGAAGCTATCAGGGATGAGAGGAATTTTATCAAGATCATCGAGTGTTTTGATATCATCTGGAGAAAAGTTACGTTCTTTGCAGAAATTTTGATAGAATTTGTTATCGGTATACTGATGCAGAAATGTGTATTTGATGGATTTTAACTGCATTTCGTAGGCTTCTTTTAAGGGGATGCGGAAGAGATTCGGTGGTGTATATAATGCATCATCGACCGGAGTCCAGGCATCTTTTGATGGGATGTATTTCTTCAAATACCCATCAAATCTTTTTATATATTCTTGATAGTCTTGCTTCCCCATTGTCATTTCACCATTTAATAGTTATTTGAATAGTAGTGGTTTGAGAATCAGTATCGTTTTTTATATCTTACCGTTTATCTGGGAACTTATACTTTCATTGACCTCGAATGAAAGCTTATAGGCGCTTCTACCCATAGAATGGATGAAGTATGCCAAAAACAGGAGTCTTAAAATCGTATTAATGCTTCTGTTTCTGAGGATATGTTTTTAAGGTAAACCTTAGGGTTGTAGTAACGTTGAAATGAAATCAGTCCAATGCTCTTATGTTACATTTGTTATGAATATTATTTTTTACAAACATTTAAATGAATCCACAGGATAACAAACCATGACCTGTTTTAACAGGGGAGGAATAAAAACATGAGAAAGAAAATAATTGGTATATTTGTTTTTACGCTATTGATTTCTAGTACAACCACTCTTGCATTAACACCTTTCAGCAGAGATGAACAACAAACGAAGAATCAGTTTTTTGATACAACACCAGTTCCATTACCAACATCTGATAAATGGACGAAAACCTTTGGAGGAACAGATTATGATGATGGTATGTGTGTTCAGCAGACCCCTGATGGTGGGTATATCATCGTAGGGACTACATTGTCATATGGTGCTGGTAGTGGTGATGTTTGGTTAATTAAAACCGATGGCAATGGGAATAAAATATGGGATAAAACTTTTGGGGGAACAGGGTGGGACAGACCATTTTCGGTTCAACAGACCACCGATGGCGGGTATATCATCACAGGAGATACAGATTCATTTGGTGCAGGTGATTTTGATTTTTGGTTGGTTAAAACTGATAGTAGTGGGAATAAGGTTTGGGATAAGACTTTTGGGGGAAATAAGTGGGATGTTGCTTATTCGGTTCAGCAGACTACTGATGGTGGGTACATCATCACAGGATCTACATATTCGTTTGGTGCAGCTGGTTATGAGGATGTCTGGTTGATTAAGACCGATGGCAATGGTGATAAAGTTTGGGATCGAACTTTTGGAGGAAACTATTGGGATTGGGGAAAAACTGTTCGGCAGACCACAGATGGTGGATACATCATCTCAGGGATTACTTTTTCATTTGGTGCTGGTGGCTATGATGTGTGGTTGATTAAGACCGATAACAATGGAAATGAGATTTGGAATAAGACTTTCGGAGGAGCAGGTTCTGAATGGGGTGAATCAGTTCAGCAAACCACCGATGGTGGGTACATCATAACTGGAATTAAATGGCCATATGCTGCTGGTTTGGCTGATGTTTGGTTAATTAAAACCGATGACAGTGGGAATGAGAGTTGGGATAAGACTTTTGGAGGAACAGGTGATGATGAGAGTTTTTCTGTTCAGCAAACCACTGATGGAGGATACATCATTACAGGATTTACAAATTCATCTGGTAAAGGTAGTTATGATGTTTGGTTGATTAAAACCGACAGTAGTGGGAATAATTTATGGGATAAGACCTTCGGAGGAAAAGGTGATGACGGGGGTAACTCTGTTCAGCAGACTGATGATGGAGGATACATCGTCACAGGATATACAAATTCAACTAATGCTGGTAGTTATCAAGTTTGGTTGATTAAGACCGATAGTCAAGGCAAATCAAAAATCATATCATCTAGTAATTTGTGTTTTGAAAAGTTGTTTCAACGATTCCCCAATGCATTTCGGCTACTAAGACAACTGCTAAAGTATTAGAGCATCTCTCTTTTTCTTTCTTTTTTATCTATTCATGAATTTTTATCTTTTCCAAACATTTAAATAAACAAAGAAGATATTTACTCATATCCTGTTTACCGGGGAGGAATAAAATGCGAAATAGTATAGGGACGAAAAGTTTGGTTTTTGGAATAATCGTGCTGTTTATCGGAACAAGTTTATTACCAAATGTACACACGACAATTGTGAAAGCTAAAGATATTTATGATACTGAAAGTGATTGGTCTTCAGTATTTAACGTTCTGATTAGTTT